>JBOHKD010000363.1:0-2082 GCA_050728895.1 Aestuariivirga sp. | reverse complement strand
CACTTACCGTCTAGATTGCGCGGGCATTTTCCGAAAGTGCCCATGCCGAAAAACAGCTCTTTTGTTATCGACTTCGGTCTCCGGATATTTCTTCCGTCGCTGGCGGCGGCGATCGGCATCGCGCTTCTGTTGCTGCATGTGTTCAACGGCATTTTCGACGAAACCAACAATCTCGACGATACCTATGCGCGCCGCTCCGCCAATGCGGCGATGTCGTCCTTGCGCGAGAACATGGAAGCGCTGGTCCAGGACAATGCCTTTTGGGACGACGCGGTGCGCAATGCCTATGGCAATGGCGAACCCGGCTGGCTGAAGGAAACCTGGGGGGCGGGCGACGAGCAGGAAGTCTATGATGCCTCATTCGTCGTCGATGCCGACGGCAACACCCTATATGCCTCGACTCGCGAGGATCCTGACAATCTCGGGAAAATCACCCTGCAGGACTATTTCTCCGGGGATATCGATCTCCTCCTGTCGAGCCTGCCCGAGGCTGGCTCAAGCTTTGCGAAAACCTCGGCCATCCTGGAGACCGGCAACGGGCTCAGTGTAACCGCCGCTGCGGTGATCGTTCCCTCGAGCAAAGGAACCCCAATCCCCGGCGGACGGCCCTCGCGGCTGGTCTTCGCTTATACGATAAGCCCCGCCGTTCTGGCACGCCTGTCGCAGCAGTTCGTGCTTGACCACCTGCGGCTGGTGGAGCCCGGCGAGGTGTCATCCATGAGCGTGGACATTCTTTCTCCTTCGGCCGAAAAACTGGCGGCCCTGACATGGACGACGCGCAGCCCCGGCATGATCCTGCGCAACACCTTCGGCAATATCGTGCGCGCCGCCCTCCTGCTGTTTATGCTAGTCGTCGGCATGCTGATCTACTTCACCTGGCGCGGCTTCAAGCAGGCCCATGAAAGCAAGGCGGAAGCAATTGCCGCATCCATGCGCGACGATCTCACAGGCCTGGCCAATCGCCGCGAGTTGATGACGGTGCTGAACAGCAGCCTGGCCGCCGCGCGCGCCGGCAATAGCGAGCTTTCAGTAGTATATGCCGACCTTGACGGCTTCAAGGAAGTGAACGATGCCTATGGCCATGAAATCGGCGATCAGCTCCTGAAATCGGTGGCGGCAGGCTTTGCCTATCTGGCGAACGGATATGACATCGTGGCCCGGCCTGGCGGCGATGAGTTCGCGGTCATTGTATCGGGCCCGGAAAGTGCCGGCCAATCCCGGCAACTAGCCCGCAACATGATTGCGTTCCTGGCCGAACCCATGCAGTTCGGCGGGCGCCTGGCGTCGGTTTCCGTCAGCACCGGCATTGTCGATCTCGGACAAGACGACGCGGCGGCTGACGAAATCCTGCGCCGCGCCGATGTCGCCATGTATGCCGCGAAAGCAGCCGGCCGCAACCGCATCCACGTCTACGACGCTTCGCTCGATTCACGACGCGACGAGCGGCGCGCCATCGCCCGGGAGCTTCGTGGCGTGATCGACCGGAAAGAGTTGGGCGTCATTTATCAGCCGATTGTCGACGCGCGGACACGGCGGACCTCCGGGGTCGAAGCACTGGTCCGCTGGCCGCTGTCCTCGAAGGGCCAATGCAATCCGGACTACTTCGTGCCGATTGCCGAGGAATTCGGCCTGATCGAGGATCTCGGCCGATTTGTCCTCGTCGAGGCCTGCAGCCAGGCCGCGCGCTGGCCCGGCATTTTCGTCTCGGTCAATGTCTCCCCAATCCAGTTCATGAACCCGGCCTTCGCCGATATCGTCGAGACCACATTGCGGCAAACGGGCCTTGAAGCAAAAAGACTCGAGATCGAGGTCACCGAAGGCTTCGTCATCGATAATACCGAACGCGCCACCGCGATTATCGACCGGCTGCACGAGATGAACGTCTCCGTGGCGCTCGACGATTTTGGCACCGGCTATTCCAGCATCGGGCACCTGCGCCGCTTCAAATTCGACAAACTGAAGCTCGACCGGTCGATGGTCCAGGATATCCTGCGCCAGCCGTCCGCATTGCGGCTGGTGCAGGGCACGATCGCCATGGCGGACGCGCTGGGCCTCAGGGTCACGGCCGAAGGCGTCGACGAT
>JBOHKD010000362.1:0-2088 GCA_050728895.1 Aestuariivirga sp. | reverse complement strand
AGCATGTTCCGCCAAAGTGTACACACTTTGGCGATAAGAACATGCTCCAACCAATTGAACTGGCGCATTTTCTTGTCCGGAAAGTGGATTCCACTTTCCGGGAAAATGCGCTAGGGACGCCGCCCCGAAAGCAGGACTCGCCCGGTCGCATTGTGGATAGCGCCACGGTCAACTATGTTGCCCTATGCTGTATTTTGAACTCGCCCTGATTTTGTGCCTCATTACATTAAACGGGCTGCTGGCCATGTCGGAACTGGCGGTTGCCTCTTCGCGCCCCGCCAAATTGCGCGCCATGTCGGAGCGGAAGATCAACGGCTCGCGCCGGGCCCTAGCGCTGGCTGCCGATCCGGGGCGGTTTTTGTCGACGGTCCAGATCGGCATCACGCTTATCGGCATCCTGGCCGGGGCGTTTTCCGGAGTAACGCTGGGTGACCGCGCCGCCGCATGGTTGATGGCTCTGGGCTTGTCCGAACCTGTTGCCGAACCCTTGGGGTTCGGCCTGGTCATCGGTGTCATCACCTATTTATCGTTGATCGTGGGCGAACTGGTGCCAAAACGGATTGCGCTGCGCCATCCCGAACGGATCGCCTGTTTCGTGGCTCCGGCCATGACCTTTCTCGCCAAAGTAGCGGCACCGGTCGTTTGGCTGCTCGACCGGTCGGGCCGTGTGATTCTGGCGTTGCTTGGTCAGGCCAGCACAAAAACCGATACCGTTACCGATGCCGAAATTCACGCGCTGATCGCCGACGCTGAATCCGCCGGAGTGCTGG
The DNA here is from genome assembly GCA_050728895.1 of Aestuariivirga sp. GTDB lineage: Bacteria > Pseudomonadota > Alphaproteobacteria > Rhizobiales > Aestuariivirgaceae > Aestuariivirga. The sequence continues at coordinate 1,318 of JBOHKD010000362.1, read as the reverse complement.
AGCCGGAAGAACGCAGCATGATTGCCGGCGTGATGCGGCTGGGCGACCGGCTGGCAAGGACCGTCATGACGCCGCGCGCCGATGTCGAGATGATCGATGTCGAGGAAACGCCAGCAAAGATCGGCAAGCAAATGGCGGAAAGCGGACATTCGCGCTTCATCGCTTACGCCGGCAGCCCGGATAACATTCTGGGCGTTCTCCAGGCCAAGGATGTTGCCGCTGCGCTGCTGCGGCGGCGTGCGCCAAATATCAAGCAATTGGTCAAGGAGGCGCCCGCCATCCCGGACATGCTCGATGCGCTCGACGTGGTCAGCCGCCTCAAGGAGTCGGAAGTGCATTTCGGCCTGGTCTATGACGAATACGGCCACTTCGAAGGGATCGTCACCGCGGCGGACATTCTTGAGGCGATTGTCGGCGTGTTCCGGCACGACAGTACGGAAGCCGATCCCGATATCGTCGAGCGGGCCGATGGTTCGCTGCTGGTTTCGGGCGGCACGCCGATCGATCTTCTCAGCACCCGGCTTGGCATGGCGATACCGCCCACTCACGATTACCAGACCGTGGCGGGCTTTGTGCTGGACCGCATGGGCCGCATTCCCGTGGCGGGCGAGACATTCGATGAGCACGGTTTTTGCTTCGAGGTTGTCGATCTTGATGGACGGCGGATCGACAAGGTGATCGTCAGCCGCAGGGTTCCGGTGACGCGGCGCGCCGTCATATGACGGATGTCCAGCAAGAAACCGCCATCCGCGACGAGCGGGGGGCAATCGACGCGGCATTTATCGAGCAGGTGACGGCGGCTCTGCGGGCGGCCGACGGCAAGGTCATACGCGGCCTTACCCGCGATCTGCACGCGGCTGACCTCGCCGATCTCATCGAAAGTCTCGATCAACCGGATCGCGTGGCGCTTATTACAGCACTCGGCCGGGGATTCGATGTGGAAGCGCTGGCCGAGCTTGATGAGACGGTGCGCGACGAACTGATGAAGGCGCTGCCGAACGAGGTGATCGCCTCGGCCATCAAGAAACTCGATACCGACGACGCGCTCTATCTGATCGAAGACCTTGCGGAGTCCGAGCAGCAGGACATTCTCGCCAAGGTACCGGAACAGGACCGGGCGGCGTTGTCGCGCGGCCTCGATTATCCCGAAGAAACCGCCGGCCGCCTGATGCAGACCGAATTCGTGGCGGTGCCGGAATTCTGGAGCATCGGCAAGACCATCGACCACATGCGCGGCGAAAAGGGCATTCCGGAGAATTTCGCCGAAATTTATGTGATCGATCCGGGCTTCCATCTCAAGGGCTTCGTGCCCTTGAGC
>JBOHKD010000361.1:0-2089 GCA_050728895.1 Aestuariivirga sp. | reverse complement strand
CCCTTGTCGCGCAGGAGCCGGGCGCGCTCGCGGTCCCACGAGCGCTCCTTGATGGCCTCGCGCTTGTCATGCAGCTTCTTGCCCTTTGCCAGAGCGATATCGACCTTGCACCGGCCGCGCGGATTGAAGAACATCTTCAGTGGCACAACCGTCAATCCCTCGCGCGAAACACCGTTCGCCAGCTTGGCGATCTCCTTCTTGTGGAGCAGCAGCTTCCGCGCGCGCTTGGGCTCGTGATTGAAACGGTTGGCTTGCGCGTAAACCGGAATGTTGGAATTGATCAGAAACAATTCGCCGCCCTTGATCGCCGCATAGGCTTCGGCCAGATTCGTGCGGCCCTGGCGCAGGGATTTCACCTCGGAGCCTTGCAGCGCTATTCCCGCCTCGAAGGTCTGCATGATCTCATAGTCAAAGCGGGCGCGGCGGTTGTCGGCGACAATTTTGATGCCGTCCTGCTTGCGCGACGCCTTGGCGCCGCCGCTCTTGGCGGACATCTCAGTTCAGCAGCCCGGCGTGAACCATGGCTTCGCGCACGGTTTTCCTGGTCGATTCCGACACCGGCACCATCGGCAGGCGGGCATGCGCCTCGCACAGGCCGAGAAGATTGGCCGCATACTTCACCGGGCCGGGGCTGGCCTCCACGAACAGGGCATGGTGCAGCGGCATGAGGCGGTCCTGCAGCTTCAATGCTCCGGCATAATCCCCGCGCAATGTCGCTTCCTGGAGTTGGGCGCACAGGCGCGGGGCGACATTGGCGGTAACCGAGATGCACCCCGTTCCGCCATGGGCGTTGAATCCAAGCGCGGTTCCATCCTCGCCCGAAAGCTGGATGAATTTTTCGCCGGACATGAGGCGCTGGCGCGACGGCCTCGCCAGGTCGGCGGAGGCATCCTTGGTGCCCACGATATTGGGACAATCGGCGGCAAGGCGGGCGAGAGTCTCGACCGAAATGCTGGCAACGGTTCGGCCCGGCACATTGTAAACGAAAATCGGAATATCGACGGCATCGGCAATGGCCTTGAAATGCGCGTAGATGCCATCCTGCGTCGGCTTGTTGTAATAGGGAACAACCACAAGCGCCGCATCGGCGCCCGCTTGCTTGGCGTGCCTTGTATAGCCGATGGCCTCGGCGGTGGCGTTCGAACCCGTGCCGGCGATCACCGGCACGCGGCCCTTGGCTTCGGCGATGCAAATCTCGACGATATGCTTGTGTTCTTCGGGCGTCAGCGTCGGGCTTTCGCCCGTGGTGCCGACGGGAACCAGCCCGTGGCTGCCCTCGGCGATTTGCCAGTTCACCAGCTTGCGGAAAGCCTTTTCATCGATCTCGCCGTTCTTCATCGGCGTGATCAGGGCAGGATTCGAACCACGAAAGGTCACGGGGCTAATCTCCGGTAATGACTTGGAAACCTTGACAAGCATAGTTTCACGGCAAGGCGGGGCACAATAGACGTTCAGGTCCAGACCGGCAAGGCCACAGGTACGGCGGATTTGCATTTTACCGCAAAACAGTGTGGGATGGCCAAGGGGATTCGATGATTAAGGCAACACTCATCCGTATACTGTTGTGGACGCTGGTGGCTACCGGCGCGCTTGCCGTTGTCCAGGCCGTGGCCGGCTCCAAGGCGCCGCCGCTTGCCGTTCAGGCCACCAAGCTGGCGCTCGCCGGAAACTTCATGGATGCCGGAGCCGCGGCCAAGCGTTCCAAGGACGAGGCCGCCATCAAGCTGGTGGAACTGCTCTATCTTCGCGATCATCCCGAGGAAGCGGGCTATGTCCGCATCATGAAGTTTCTCGATGCCGCTCCCGAATGGCCGCTGGCCGATGGCCTGATGAAGCGCGCCGAGTGGGCGCTTTACAGCAACGAGGAACCGGCCGAAGTCATTCTCGCCCACTTCGCCAAGCGCCAGCCCCTGACGCCGGAAGGTGCTTTGGCGCTGGCGCGGGCAAAACTTGCGGGCGGCGACAAGGCTGGAGCCCACAAGCTGGTTTTATCCGTGTGGAGCAATCCCCTCCTCGATCCGGAACTCGAGAAGAAGGTTTCCTCCGAATTCAAAACCCTGCTCAGTCTCGAGGATCACCAGCGCCGCAT
>JBOHKD010000360.1:0-2096 GCA_050728895.1 Aestuariivirga sp. | reverse complement strand
CCGCCGGTTTCGCCTGCGCGAGATGCTGCCGCGACTTGCAACGGCGATGATGCGCTGCAAGCCTTGTCCGGAGCCGCGCTTGCGGGCTGCGAGCAATTTTCATGGCTGAAGGTCGGGGCTAATCAGGATCCGCCATGCTCTTGCGATCTCCGGGTCCAATCAAACCAGCGATATAGGCCGGGCACATCCGCCGCCGCGTCTTGTTACCCAGACCCTTCAGATACGGATCTAGCCAGTTCTCAAGATCACCCTGCCAATCCCCATCCATCGCCAGCCTCCATCAAAGCTGGCTCCCTATGAATCACGCTTCCAGCGCCAAGGGAATCCCAAAAATCTCACTTCTGCCAAAGTAGTGCTAAGTACACTTATGAAGGGTTTGAGGTGGCCTGAGCCTCGAAGTTCCTTCACCTATGAGGAGAGCTGGAAATCCGATTGAAGCCTATGGTTGCGCTTGATGACAGCCGGGTTGGGGGTATCCACGCCATCGGTTCAGCTTGACGCCGCTGCCGTTTGCGCCATATTGGAGCGGGATGTCGTGACATTCCGCTCTGGACGCACATGCCCCTTCCGCCCTGAAATCAGCTGTTCAGCCGCATCGAAAAGCAGGATGTTGTCAGGCGAAACGAAAGCCGTGAACTCTCCACCCTCTTCCCCGATCCCGTTCTGGCCCGGCAGTTTGACCGTGATCTCGTGACCATCCCCAAGCATCGCATAGATGCAGGTCGAATCCCCGAGGGCTTCGACCATGCCTGCGATCAGGGGCAGCGAGATGTGTCCAGGCTGCGGCTTCACTTCCAGATGCTCCGGTCGCAATCCAAGCGTCAGCTTGTCTCCCTTCTGGGCAATGTCAAAGCGCGACCGTGGTAATTCGACCACGCCTCCCGTCGGCAGTTCGACGATCACCGTGTCATTGGTAACAGAACTTACCACGCCCGAGATCAGGTTGATGCGTGGTGCGCCGATGAAGCTGGCCGTGAAGATGTCCCGGGGATGGTTATAGAGTTCGAGCGGTGCGCCGAACTGGGCGATCCGCCCCTTATTGAAGACCATGATTTTGTCGGCAAGGGACATGGCCTCGGCCTGATCGTGCGTGACGTAGATCATCGTGTTGCCAAGGCGCTGATGAAGCCCGGCGAGTTCCCGGCGCATCTGGACACGCAGTTCAGCGTCAAGGTTCGAAAGCGGCTCGTCGAACAGAAATATCTTCGGCTCCCGGACGATGGCGCGGCCGATGGCCACGCGCTGGCGCTGGCCTCCCGACAGCTGGCTTGGCGAACGCTCCAACAGCGCGTCAAGATGTAGCATAGTCGCCGCATTCTTGACCCGTCGATCGATTTCCGCCTTACTGTATTTTAGATTTCTCAGGCCAAAACTCAGATTCTCCGTGACCGTCATATGGGGGTAGAGAGCATAGGACTGGAACACCATCGCTATGTCGCGTCGCGCGGCCCGAGTCTCGGTCACGTCGTCATCGTCGATATAAATCCGGCCCGAGGTCGCGGGTTCAAGACCTGCGATCAACTGGAGGAGGGTTGATTTTCCGCACCCTGACGGACCGATGACGGCGATGAATTCACCGTCTTCGACGCTGCAGCTTAGATCGTGGATAATTTCCTCATCGCCAAAATTCTTGGTTATCTTTTCAAGCCTGAGTCTAGCCATTTTTGCAATCTCCCACCGGCGCCGTGCTCCCTCGAATCATGAGCGATGCCGGAATATTGACGATCTTCGACCCCCCCTCACCGCCGCCCAGCAGGGCAAGCGCAGCTTGCCGGCCCTTTTCGAACGCGTCCTGGTGCACGGTCGTCAGAGCCGGGGCGCCAGTCTCCACAGTGGCCGCAATGCTATCGTCAAACCCGGTCACCGAAATGTCATCGGGGACCTTGAATCCGCAGCGCTGGATCTCCTCGATCGCGCCGAAAGCCAGGGTGTCTGAAAAGCATATGAACGCGGTGATATCTGGCTTGTCACATCCCGCACGATCATAAGGACGCTTGTTGAACAAGTGGGGGTGCGATGTGTGCCAGTCTTTCATCGTCTGCATGGGGGGTTTGCTCTTCAATGTGGACTGCGGTAGCTGGTGGTTGTACAGGGCC
>JBOHKD010000359.1:0-2114 GCA_050728895.1 Aestuariivirga sp. | reverse complement strand
CGCTTGTATTCTTCGATTTGGCTTTTTGGCTCGCGGGCGCCTCGCTCATCGCCCATGCTGGCATCGCCGCAGCCGCTCTCCACGCCACCTGGCAATTGCGGCACTTCGAGGCGAATGATCCCATGCGCTGCCTCGAAATCTTCCGCTCCAACCGCATATTCGGGTTGATCATCGTAGGCTCACTCCTCCTGGATATCCTTATTCCATGATTGAAGATCTTTTGAACATCGCCGGCGATGCCGTGGCCCACGCGAGCAAGCTCGGTGCCGATGCGGCGGAAGCATCCGTCGCCGACAGCCGCAGCACGGATGTGGAGATGCGTGACGGCAGGATTGAAAAGCTCGAAGGCGCGGAAGGACGGCGCATCGGGCTCACTGTTTTTAGCGGCAAGTCCTCTGCCTCCATTTCGGGGAGCGTTCTTACCAAGGAAGCGATCTACAGTCTGGCTGAGAAAGCGCTTGCCATGGCGAGGCTCGCTCCTCCCAATCCCTATACCGGCGTGGCCGAGCCGGAACTGCTCGCCACGTCTTTTCCCAACCTCGACCTTGTCTCCGAACGGCTGCCCGATGCCGCCGGGCTGGAACGCATGGCGCGCGAGGTGGAACAAGCAGCACTCAGTGTTTCAGGCGTCAGCAAATCGGGCGGCTCCAGCGCTTCCGTCTCGGATCGCACCGTCGCACTCGCTATCTCAAACGGATTCGCGCAAGGGTATCAGCGTACCGGACTTTCGATCAGCGTCTCCGCGATCGCCGGCGAAGGCACGGCGATGGAACGCGATTATGACTATTCCTCCGCCATCCATTTTGACGATTTGCGCTCGCCGGAGGCGGTGGGTCTCGAAGCAGGCCACAGGGCCGCGAGGAGGCTTAATTCCCGCAAAGTCAAATCACAAGCGGTGCCGCTTGTTTTCGACCGGCGGGTTGCCTCGAGCCTCATCAATCATATGTTGGCCGCCATCAGCGGATCGGCAATCGCTCGCGGCACAAGTTTTCTTAAAGAGAATCTGGGTCAACGGATATTTTCGGACAGCATCACTATCGTGGAAGATCCCTTCATTCCGAGAGGGCTTGGCTCGCGGACCTTTGATGGCGACGGCATAGCACGCGTGAAGCGCAATATCGTCGATAGTGGTGTGTTGACCACATGGTTGCTCGATTTGCGCGCGGCGCGGCAGCTTGGCCTCACGCCGACGGGCCACGGGTCAGGCGTATCCAATGTGTACTTGAATGCAGGTGAAGCGTCGTGCGATGGCCTCCTTGGCGGCATCGCTCAGGGCCTATATGTGACCGAGATGATGGGATCGAGCGTCAATATGGTGACGGGCGACTACAGCCGTGGTGCTTCCGGCTTCTGGATCGAGAACGGCGAACTCACCTATCCCGTGAGTGAAATCACCATCGCGGGCAATCTGAAGGACATGTTCCGCAACGTGACGCCCGCCAACGATCTCGAATTCCGCACCAGCGTCAATGCGCCGACGTGCCGGGTGGAGGGGTTGACGATTGCCGGACTCTGATCGTCTGAAGCAGGATGCGGACCTGCTGTTCGATGCGGTGCGTGAGGCAGGCAGCTTGGCCTTGACCATGTTTCGCCAGAATGTGCGGCGCTGGTCGAAAACCGATGGTTCGCCCGTGACCGAGGCCGACGTCCAGGTCGATGCGCTATTGCGCGGCAGGCTCCAAACATACCGGCCCGGCTATGGCTGGCTGGCGGAGGAAACGCCCGACAACGAAGATCGGTTGCGTTGTGAGAACGTATGGATCGCCGATCCCATCGACGGCACGCGAGCCTTTATCGGCGGCGGCAGCGAATGGTGCGTGGCGGTGGCTCTGGTGAGGAACGGCAGTCCCGTGGCCGCGGTCATCTACCAGCCGGTGGCTGAGGAATTTTTCTTTGCGATGAAAGGACAGGGCGCGCAAATGAACTGTCAGGATATCCTTGTCACTGATCATCACACACTTGCCAAGGCGCATGTGACGGGTACGCGGAAATCGCTTGGTCCCTTGGGCAGGCACGGAATCATCGCCGATATTTCAGGAGATTTGCCGTTGCAACTGCGGCTCGCCTTTGTCGCTGCGGGCTGCATCGACGCCGCTGTATCGTTCGGAAACAAG
>JBOHKD010000358.1:0-2114 GCA_050728895.1 Aestuariivirga sp. | reverse complement strand
GGCCTGCCGTTGATGAATATGTATTGCATGGACGCCTGCGCCCTGGACCAGGTCGGCAGCCCCGCAAAGCCCCGCACCTCGACACCTTCGCGGCTGCCCTCGAAGGCCACGGCATTCTTCATGAACTCAGCGCCCATGACGCGGGTAATGCGGTGAGCCTCGGCCTCACCCGGCGGGGCATCAATGAGGCGGCGTTCTTCGGTGACAAAGCTGAAGCCCACATGCGGGTGGGCGAGGCTCGCGCGGCGGATAACTTCGGCGGCCTCGGCGGTTTCGGTGCGTTCGGTTTTGAGGAACTTCAGCCGCGCCGGAGTGGCATAGAAGAGATCGCGCACTTCGACTTCGGTGCCACGCATGAGTGCGGCGGGTCTTGCGGCACGGAAGCTGCCGCCTTCGACGGCAATACCGTAAGCGGCCTCGCCGCCCTTGGGACGCGAGACGATGGCAAGCCGCGCCACGGCACCGATCGAGGGCAACGCTTCGCCGCGAAAACCGAGCGAGCGGATTTCGATCAAATCGTCATCGGCGAGCTTCGAGGTCGCATGGCGCTCGACGGCCAGCGCCAGATCGCCCGCGTCCATGCCGAAACCGTCATCGCTCACCTTGATCAGGCTGCGCCCGCCGCCGCGAAAGGCGATATCAATCTGGGTGGCGCCCGCGTCGATGGCATTCTCCACCAGTTCCTTCACCACGCTGGCGGGGCGCTCGATGACTTCGCCCGCCGCGATGCGGTTGATGGTGCCCTCTGAAAGCCTGCGGATTCGCATGAGCGCGATCATAGCCCGCCGTGGGTGTAGACTCTACTGCGTGATACCCTGGGGCTTCCCTACCACGGCCACGATCAGCTTGTCGCCGTGCAGCAGGCGGGCGGCCTGAACCTTTACCTGGTCGAGAGTCACGGCATTGACAAGGCTGTTGCGTTTGTCGATGTAATCGATCCCCAAATTCGCCTGCTGGATACCAAGAATCTGGCCGGCGATCGATGCATTGCCATCAAAACGCAAAGCATAGGAGCCAGTCAGGTAAGTTTTTGCCTCGGCCAGTTCTGCGGCCGAAGGACCACCCTTCGCCATGTGATCGAGTTCCTGCCGCACCAGCGAAAGGGCCTCGCCCGCCTTCTCATTCCGTGTCCCCAGCGAGCCGATAAACAGTCCGGCGCGATCCAATGGCGCAAGGTCGGCGCTGACCCCGTAGGTCAGGCCGCGCTTCTCCCGAAGCTCCTCGGTAAGCCTTGTGCCGGAACTTCCGCCGCCGAGAATTTCAGACATGATGTAGGCCGGAATGAACTCCGGGTCGTTCCGCCTTATGCCAGCGTGTCCGAACATGATGATGCTCTGTGGAATGTCGCGCTGAATGATCTTGAGCGCCGGACCTTCGCTGAACCTGGGCTGCGGCAGGGCCGGCGGTTCCTGGCCTTCGGGCAATCCGCCGAATACATGGTCGAGCAGAAGACCAAGAGTGGCTCCGTCAATATCGCCAACCACGGCGACCTCCAGTGTCCGGCGATTGAAGATCAGCGCATGGGTCCGGCGCAAATCGTCCGCCGTGATCGCACCGACCGAAGCCAGCGTGCCCCCCGATGCCCGCGCATAAGGGTCGCCCGGCAGCGCCATCTCCATCCAGGCGGCGGACGCGATGCGTTCGGGATCCTCCGTCTCCTCCTGGACGCTGAGGAGAAACTGCTGGCGCACAAGTTCCAGGGGCGCCGCATCGAAGCGCGGTTGCGTCAAGACCTTGCGCAAAAGCTCGAAGGAGGCATCGCGATTGCGCGACAGGGTCTGGAACGCGCCTTCAAAATGATCGCGTTCGGCATCGAAGCCCATCTTGAAGGACAGTTCATCGCGCAATCTCTGGAAGGCGGCGGAATCGAGATCGGCCGCACCTTCATCCATCATGCCGGTCAGGAAATTGGCGACACCTTCCTTGCCCTTGGGGTCGACCACACTGCCGCCACGAAACGAAAATTTCATGGCGATGAGCGGAATGGTCTTATCTTGCACCAGCCAGGCCTTGATGCCGCCGGGGCTCGTTACCTCCTCGATTTTGAAAGCGAAGGCGGGCGATGCGATCAAAACCAAAATAAGCGCCTGCAAAAGCCAAGTGCGAAGGTTGAG
>JBOHKD010000357.1:0-2117 GCA_050728895.1 Aestuariivirga sp. | reverse complement strand
CTACATCCACCATGGAGCGGATCAGCGCCAGATCGGTGGCGTTGGCGGCGGCGGATCTGGCGAAGTAGCCCGACTTCTGCACCAGCGTCTTGTCGGCGCCGATCTGTTTCGCAAACTGTTTGCCGAACCAGTCGCCGACCTTGATCGTATCAAGCCGCATATGACCGAAAGCATCGCGCTCCACCCGCTCAGCCCTCGCTTCCATCTCCTGGACTACTTCGGCGAGCCCTGCGCCCTCGCTGACGAAAATGCTGACGCTGTCCTTTTCGTCCATTACTTTTCTAAGGCGCCGCGCTTCGGCGGCGATATCAATCGGCAATTCGGGGATATAGATGGCGTCGATATCCTTGTGCCGCCGTGACAGATTGAACGAGGGCAGAAATTGCAATTCGCCCAAGCGTTCGCGCCATGCTCTGGCGGTGGCCGCCGTGAGCCAGCCGCAGTTCCGGCCCATGACTTCATGGATGATGAGCTGGCGCGAAGAAGTGCTCTGCTCGTTCACGATATTTTCGAAAAAAACAGCGCCCTGGGCCGCGGCGGTGGCGGCACCCAAGGTTTGGCGGATGGGGATCACATCATTGTCGACGGTCTTGGGAAGACCCACGACGGTAAGCGGATAATCGTTCCGCGCCAGCCGGGCCGCGAGATCGCCGGCGGTGGTGTTGGTGTCGTCGCCGCCGATCGTATGGAGAATGGTAATGCCGTCCTTGATCAGTTGATTGGCGGCGATTGCCAAGGGCTCATCGCCGGGCTTGACGAGGCCGCGCTTTACGCAATCGGCGACGTTTGTAAGCTTGACGCGGCTGTTGCCGAGGGGGGTGCCGCCATGCCCATGCAGTATGTGCGCACCCGCCCGCACTTCCGGCGTCACGGGAATCGATTGGCCCAGCAGCAAACCCTTATAACCGGAGCGATAGCCGATGATCGGGGCGCCGGATGCAATTTCCGTATAGCGTTCGATCAAGCCGCCCACGGCGGAGGAAAGGCATGGCGCCAGGCCCCCGGCGGTGAGCATGGCGATCTTGTGTTGAGGCATGGACGCTCCATCGGTCGGCGATTGCGCGGAAGCGTTACGCAGTCCGCGCCCGATCTGCAAGATGTCCGGGTGTGTACTTCGGCCTCCCGCAAGAGGAAGGGATAGGCTAAGATTCTTCCGGATCGCGTCCCCGGGGAACCTGTAGCGCGGGGCCGTCACGCTCGACGGTGCGCAGCGAGGGCTGGCGGCGGTCGCCGAAGACCGGAGGCCTGGGCGCCATGCGCATGGGGATAGGCTGACCGCCGTTGTCATCGGCCGCCGACCCATAGGCCTGGGAGTTCACCCCGATTGCCGATTCAACCACCACATCGGTGGGGCCGCCGATCAGGATCAGATGTTCGACGTTATCGCGGCGCACAAGCACGAGACGGCGCGACTGGTCGAGTTCCTGATACTCACTGATGCCCAGCCTCTGGCCGCGCCGCCCGCGCGTCCGCTGCTTGAAGGCCCGCCACAAGAACATCGCCAGGACCAGCAGGGCGGCAACCACGAGGGCTGCGATGATGATGTCGGCGTACTGGTTGATCGCGCCCAAGTTTCTTGATCCTCAATCCTCATAGCGGCTCAGAACGAAGTTTGCTCCCGGCGCTTCGATTCGTCCAGACGGATGGCGCGGGGAGTGGATTTACGGCGATTTCGGGGCAAATCAAATCGCCTATAGTGGCTGCTGATTCGGGGCATTCATGAAAAAGACGGGCGGGGCGGTGGAAATGGCGAGGCTGGCGGGCACCGGCCGCGGTAGGGCTGTGGCCTCCCTGCTGCTGGCATTTCTCGTTGTCTTGATCGTGGCGGCGAGCGCCATCCTGCTCAGGGGGGCGGCGCCATGGTGGCTGGCGGTGGTGGTTAGCGCCGCCGCGGCTCTCGGCCTGTTCACGCTATTCGGCGCCACCGCGGGGTTGGTGCATTTCGGTAGCATGTCGCGTCAGCGGGCGTTTCTCGACGGCCTCGCGGACGCGGTGGGCGATCCCCTGGTGGTGACCGACGCCAAGGGGCGCGCGGTTTATGCCAATGGCCCCTTCATCAAGCTCGCCTCGGAAGCGGGTGCGGGCCGGCTTGTCGGCATGGATGTGCTGTATGCGGG
>JBOHKD010000356.1:0-2122 GCA_050728895.1 Aestuariivirga sp. | reverse complement strand
TCGACGCTGGCGGCCTATGCGGCGGCGCCTGTGCCTGCGCTACCTGTCATGTTGAGGTGGACGGCGAGTGGCTGGCAAAGCTCCACCCTGCCAATGACGATGAAGAGGCCATGCTGGACGAGGTGCCGCTCCTGAGCGATGGCTCGCGTCTTTCCTGCCAGATCATTTTCACTCCCGAGCTTGCGGGTCTCGCCATCAAGCTTGTGGCCAACGGCTGAGAGGTTCCATGCGCTATTTCCCCATTTTCCTGGACCTGAAGGATCGCACGGTGATTATCGTGGGCGGCGGCGAAGACTCTTTGCGCAAGGTCCGCCTGCTGTCGCGCACCGGGGCTCGCATCGCCGTTATCGCCGAAAGCCTCCACGATGATCTCGCGGGCAACCCTCGTGTCGAATGGCTGGCTCGCCGGTTCGAGGCGGGCCTGCTGGATGGCGCGGCGCTTGTAGTCTCGGCCGACGCAGGCATGAACGAAGCCGTGTCCGAAGCCGCCCGCACCCGTGGTATCCCCGTGAATGCCGTCGACCGCGCCGATCTTTCGAGCTTCATCGTGCCCTCGATCGTGGACCGGTCTCCCGTGGTCGTGGCCATCGGCACCGAAGGCAGCGCCCCGATGCTGGGCCAGGGCCTTAGGGCCCGGATCGATGCCATGCTGCCACAGGCGCTTGGCTCTCTGGCCGAGGCGGCAAGGGCGCTGCGCGGCCGGGTGGCGGACTCCATCCCACCGGGCAACCGGCGCCGTTCTTTCTGGAAGCGTTTCTTCTTTGGCGATGTGCGCGATGCTTATGTGGCAGACGAGCCCGCGAATTATAGCTCTCTTGTCGAATCCCTGTTCGTTGACGAGGCAATTCCAGCCCGGGGCCGCGTGTCCTTCGTGAGCGCGGGCACCGGCGAGCCTGAACTTCCGACGCTCAAGGCCCAGCGCAAACTGTTGGAAGCCGATGTCATCGTGCATGACCGTTTCATTCCGGCGGGCATTCTGGAAGTGGCAAGGCGCGATGCGGTGCGCATCGCCCTCGATCAGCTTGCCTTCACCGGCGTGGCCGCGATCCTGATCCGCGAGGCCAAGGCATCCCGCCATGTGGTGCGCCTGCGTTCGGGCGATGCCTTGGTCGAGGAGCTTGCCGCTGTCGCCGCCGAGGGCATTCCGGTTGAGACCGTTCCCGGAATCTCCATCGAACCCACCGGCCGGATCGTCACCTTTCCCGTCCGCGAAGATATCCGCGACGCATTCCTCAAGGCCGCGTCATGACCGCGCTGGAAAAGGGCCAGATCATTACCGCCAATCGCCTCGGCGACGGCATTGCCGTGTTTCTCACCCGCTCCGGTTCGTGGAGCGAGAAAATCGACGAGGCAACACTGGCGCTTGAGCCGGAGGCCGCCGCCGCTCTTGAACTGCGCGCCAAGGCCGATGAGGCGGCAAACCTCGTCACCGGAGCCTATCTCATCGATGCCGAGCGCCGCGACGATCGTATTCGCGCCACCCATATTCGGGAGCGCATGCGCACACTCGGTCCCACTGTGCGGCTCGATCTCGGCAAGCAGGCCGAAGGCACCGCCGGCGCCTTCGCCGCCCAGGAAGGAGTTTGAGCCATGTACCGCTATGACGAATTCGATCATCAATTCGTGCGCGAGCGTACCGCCCAGTTCCGCGACCAGGCGACACGCCGCCTGAAGGGCGAACTGACCGAGGACGAGTTCCGGCCTTTACGCCTGATGAACGGCCTCTATCTGCAGCTTCACGCCTATATGCTGCGGGTCGCCATTCCCTATGGTACGCTGTCGGGCCGGCAAATGCGCCAGTTGGCGATGATCGCCGAGAAATGGGACAAGGGTTATGGCCATTTCACCACGCGCCAGAACATTCAATACAACTGGATAAAGCTCGAGGACACCGCGGACATTCTCTCCGCTCTGGCCGATGTCGAGATGCATGCGATCCAGACCTCCGGCAATTGCATCCGCAATGTGACGACCGATCACTGGGCTGGTGCCGCGGCGGATGAAATCGCCGATCCGCGCCCCGTCGGCGAATTGCTGCGTCAATGGTCTTCGCTGCATCCTGAATTTTCGTTCCTGCCGCGTAAGTTCAAGATCGCCGTGACCGGAGCACCCCACGACCGCG
>JBOHKD010000355.1:0-2123 GCA_050728895.1 Aestuariivirga sp. | reverse complement strand
GCATGGCTGTTGCCCGCATCCGCGTGCGGGTGGCACCTGGGCTGAAACAATTGACGCGGACCGGTGTCGTCGCGATCTCGGCCGCATAGGTTTTTACCATCGCTTCCAGCGCCGCCTTGGAAATGGAATAGGGGCCCCAATAAGCAGGACATTGCTGCGCGGCAGCCGAACTTACAAACACGGCGCGGCCCGCCTCAGAGGCGCGCAACAAGGGATCGAGCGAGCGGATCAGGCGGAAATTCGCCGTGACATTCACCGCCATCACCTCGTCCCAAAGCTTCTGGTCGACATGGGCCAAGGGAGTGAGTTTGCCGAGAATTCCCGCATTGCCCACCAGAATATCGAGTTTCTTCCAGCGCTCGAAGATCGCCGCGCCCAGGCGGTCGAGGGCATCGAAATCCTTGATGTCGGCGGGCACCAGCGTGGCCTTGGCGCCGAGCTTGCCGATTTCATCGTCAAGCTCTTCAAGCCCGCCCTGGGTTCGAGCCAATGCGATAACGTGGGCGCCCTCCTTGGCGAGTGCCAGGGCCGCGGCCCGGCCAATTCCACGTGAGGCGCCGGTTACCACGGCGATGCGGTTCGCAAGGCGCAGCGCCATAGGATTTCAGCCGGCTTCGGCCAGAAGCGAAAGCTGCTGCTTGCCGCGCTCGCCGGTTAAATCCGTGAGCGGGGTTGGATAATCGCCGGTGAAGCAGTGATCGGTGAATTGCGGCCGGCGGGAATCGCGGCGCTCGTAGCCCATCGACTTGTAAAGGCCGTCAACCGAGAGGAAGGCAAGCGATGTGGCGCCAATGAAGCTACGCATTTCCTCGAGCGTGTGGGTGGCGGCCAGCAGCGATTTTTGTTCCGGCGTGTCGATACCGTAGAAATCCGGATAGGCGATCGGCGGGCTGGAAATCCGCATGTGAACGTCCCTGGCGCCGGCCTCGTACATCATCTGCACGATCTTCACCGAGGTGGTGCCGCGAACGATCGAATCGTCGATCAGCACGACGCGCTTGCCCGCGACCGCGGCGCGATTGGCGTTGTGCTTGAGCTTGACGCCAAGCGAGCGGATGGTCTGGGTGGGCTCGATGAAGGTGCGGCCCACATAGTGGTTGCGGATGATGCCAAGCTCGAAGGGAATTTCCGTCTGGTGCGCAAAACCAAGAGCCGCGGGCACGCCGGAATCGGGGATCGGCACTACCACATCGGCCTCGACTGGCGACTCAATCGCCAGTTGCCGGCCCATGGCTTTCCGCACTTCATAGATCGAACGGCCGCCG
Organism: Aestuariivirga sp.; assembly: GCA_050728895.1. GTDB lineage: Bacteria > Pseudomonadota > Alphaproteobacteria > Rhizobiales > Aestuariivirgaceae > Aestuariivirga. The sequence continues at coordinate 858 of JBOHKD010000355.1, read as the reverse complement.
AGCATGGAGTCGGGCCGCGAGAAATAGACATATTCGAAAATGCAGGGGCGCGCGTGCTGTTTGGGGAAGGGACGGTGGGACTCAACGCCCGCCTCGGAAATCACCACGACTTCGCCGTTCTCCACTTCCCGAATGAATTTCGCGCCAATGATGTCGAGAGCACAGGTTTCCGAGCAGAGAATATAAGCGCCGTTCAGTTCGCCAAGAATGAGGGGGCGGATGCCCAGGGGATCGCGGGCGCCGATCAGCTTCTTGTTGGTAAGCGCCACAAGCGCATAGGCGCCCTGCAGCGTGCGTAACGCATCGACAAAGCGTTCGACCATGCGTGCTTTTGGCGACTTCGCCACGAGATGCAGGATCACTTCCGTATCGGACGTGGATTGGCAGATGCAGCCTTGCGCAATGAGTTCGCGGCGCAGAGTAAGCCCATTGGTGATGTTGCCATTGTGGGCAACCGCGAGGCCGCCCACCGTCAGTTCGGCGAACAGCGGCTGGACGTTTCGCAAGATCGTCTCGCCCGTGGTTGAATAGCGCACATGACCGAGCGCCATGCTGCCCTTCAGGCGTTCGATGGTTTTGCCGCTGGAAAAATGATCGCCTACGAGCCCCAGGCGCCGTTCGGTCTGGAAGCGTTCGCCATCGAAGGAGACGATACCCGCCGCCTCCTGGCCGCGATGCTGGAGCGCATGCAGGCCAAGTGCGGTTAGCGCCGCCGCGTCGGGATGGCCGAATACCCCGAAGACACCGCATTCTTCCCGCAAGCGATCGGCTTCAAGGTCGATGCCGCCATTCATTGGCTTTCATCCTGACCGAACTTGGGTTGCTGGGGAACATTCTCGCCGGTCCCCTGAATCAGAT
>JBOHKD010000354.1:0-2131 GCA_050728895.1 Aestuariivirga sp. | reverse complement strand
GCCATAGGGATAGCCATAGCCGTAGCCACCAAAGCCTAAGCCGATATGGACATTGGTTTTTGCCTCAGCGCTGGCGGCCATGCCGAGGCTCAGGGCGGAAATGGCTGCAAGGGCGATAAGAGTCTTGCGAAACATGGGGGTCTCCTCCTCTTCATCTACTCAGCGGTGACGATCACCTTTGTTTGGGACTTTCTTAAGACGGCCGCCCTGAACCAAAACTGAGACCGCCGTTCATCCGGCGTTCATGTGATGGCCACGAAATAAACATCTTCCGGCCCGTTGTGCTCGTCGATCTGCGAACCGATTTTTTTGGCGCCCAGTTTTAATGCGAGCCCCAGTGAGGCGGCATTGCCGGGGGCGATCGACAGGATAAACGCCTCAAGTCCTTGTGTCGCCGCCCAGGCGGTAAACCCCTTGATGGCCTCTAGCGCCAAACCTCGCCGCCGCCACGGCTCGAAGATCGTGTAGCCCATTTCCACCGCGAGGCAGGCTTCACCATCCAGTTGAAATTCCATGGGGACGTGATGACAATTTATGTTGCCCACGATTTCACCGGATTCCCGAAGGCCGATGGCGCGGATCGACCATGGGCCGTAGGCTGGATTACCGGTCCATTGTTTCAAGCGAAGCTCCGAAACCCAAGCCTCCTCGAACCAGCTTTCGGGCAGCTTTTCGCCAATGATGCGGCGGCTTGTGGCCCGGTCGTTGGCGGCGGTGGCGGCAAGGCCCGTGAGCGGCACCAGTCTTAGGTTCAGCCGCGCCGTTTGAATGTCGATCACAATTGCGCTCTCAGAGCTTGCGCAAGATTCCCGCGCGGTCCCGCCGCAACCGAGTCGAGGCCCAGCCACCGCGCCATGAGGCGCAATTCGCCGGCCAGGGCCGTGGCGGTGGCTTCCGCATTGGCATGTGCCTCCAGATGAGCGGCGTTGGCACGCAGCACACCTGCCTGCCGGTCGGCCTTCAGGCAGACCCTTGCGGCGAAACGGTCGCCATGCAGGAAGGGCAGCACGTAATAGCCGAATTTTCGTTTGGGAGCAGGGGTATAGATCTCTATCCTGTAGTGAAAGTTGAACAGACGCTCAGCTCTTGCCCGCTCCCACACCAGAGGATCGAAGGGCGAGACGAGTGCCGTGCCGCCGGCCTTGCGAGGCAATTTGGCATCGCGGTGCAGATAAGCCTGTTGCTTCCAGCCCTCGATCGCAACCGGGATTAGCGTTGCGTTTTCGACGAGTTCCGCCAGCGCCTGCTTCGTCTCCGTCACCGGCAAGCGGAAATAGTCGCGGAGATCGAACTCTGTGGCGACGCCAAGGGCCCGGCCGGAAAGATCGAGCAAGTGGCGAAAGCTGTCTCTCTCCGGCGGTGTTGGAAGATTGAGGGTTTCGGCCGGGATGACGCGCTCGGTGAGATCGTAAATGCGCTCGAAGCCCTGGCGGGTGGCGGCCGTCACCAGCCCTTGGTCGAACAGGCATTCCAGCGCCATTTTGCCCTTGGACCAGCCCCACCAGCCGCCGGCGCTTTTGCCCGCATCGGGCAGATCGCTCACGGCGGCCGGCCCATTTTTCCCAACGAAATCGAGGACCGACCGCACATAGGAACGTTTCTCCTTGGCAAATCTGTTCATGGAACCGTAGATGCCTTGGCCGGCGCGGGCGCGGTCCATGCGCCAGCGCATGAAGGGATGAAGCTCCAGCGGCAGCAGACTTGCCTCATGGGCCCAGCACTCGAACATGGCGCGTTTGCGATTGCCGAAGGCGCGGGCATCGAGAGTGGCGTGCGGATAAGCGCCGAGACGCGAATAGATGGGCAAATAGTGCGAGCGGACGAGCACATTGACGCTGTCAATCTGCAGCAGATTGATCTGCCTAACGGTGTGGCCGATCTTCGCCCAGTTAGCTTGCTTGGAACGGTCAGGAAAATTAAAGCCCTGAGCTGCCAGCGCAACGCGGCGGGCTTCGGCGATGGAGAGTGAACTACGCAGCTTGATCGTGCCACATGGCTTCGGCGGGATTTGCTTCAGCGGCGCCGAGGGACGCATTGAATTTATAAAGCGTCGAGCAATAGGGGCAGACGATTTCATTGGCCTCGCCCATGTCGAGGAAGACGTGGGGGTGGTCGCAGGGCGGCCTCGCGC
>JBOHKD010000353.1:0-2133 GCA_050728895.1 Aestuariivirga sp. | reverse complement strand
ACGGAGATCGACGTGGCTTTCATGCCGTAAGTCTGCGTACCGAACCAGTTGCCGGTGCGTCCAAAGCCGCAGATCACTTCATCGACAATGAAGCGGATGTCGTATTTCGCCAGCACGGCGTTGATCTTCGGGAAATAGCTCGAAGGGGGAACGACGACGCCACCGGCACCCATCACCGGCTCGGCGATGAAGGCGGCGACGGTGTCCGGCCCTTCGCGCTGGATCATGGCGTCGAGATCTTGCGCCATGCGTTCGCTGAACTGTTCTTCGGTTTCGCCCGCTTCGCCGCCGCGATAATAATGCGGGCAGGAAGTGTGCAGGATATTGGCGATCGGCAGATCGAAATCCGTGTGCACCATGGCAAGGCTGGTGAGCGAGCCCGACGCGACGGTGACACCGTGATAACCACGCAGACGCGAAATGATTTTCTTCTTTTTGGGCCGCCCCAGAGCGTTGTTGTAATACCAGGTGAGCTTCACCTGCATGTCGTTGGCTTCCGAACCCGAACCGCCGAACAGAATCTTCGAGGCGGGAACGGGGGATAATTCCTTGAGCTTTTCCGAAAGCTCGATCACGCCGTCATGGGACTTGCCGCCGAAGACGCTGGTGAAGGAAAGTTTCCGCATGGCGGCAGCCGCCGCATCGGCGATTTCTTCATTACCGTAGCCCAACGCCGTGCACCACAGGCCCGCAAGACCCTCAATGTAGCGCTTACCCTTGTCGTCATGGAGATAAATGCCGCGACCCTCGTTGAGAATGAGCGGCCCCACCTCGCGATGCCGCGCCAAATTGGTATAGGGATGCAGCACCGTCTCGATATCGCGCACGGCCATGTTGGAGAGTTGGGTCATTGTTGCATTTTCTCAATGAGGGAGTGGCAAATAGCGAATGGCGAGTAGCGAATAGTGAGCAGTGAGTAGAATACGGAGAATAATTGTTCCGGCCTTCCCTATTCACTACTCGCTCTTTTCAATTTCCCAAAACCGCCTGCTCGATGATATCGAGGCCTTCATTGAGGATCATGTCGGAGGCGGTCAACGGTGTCAACAAGCGCACCGTATCGCCATAAACGCCGCAGGTGAGGATTAAGAGGCCGCGATCCAGGCACTTGGCCACCAACGCCTTGGCGCCTGGAGCGTCGGGCTTGTTGCCACCATGCTCGGTCACAAGCTCAAAGGCGCACATGGCGCCAAGGCCGCGCACGTCGCCGATCGGCATGCCCTTGCGTTTTGCCTTGATCGCATTCAGGCGCGCCATGATGGTTTTGCCTTGCTTCTCCGCTTTTTCCAGCAAACCTTCTTTCTCAAAGGCTTCGAATACGCCAAGTGCGGCGGCACAGGCGATGGGATTGCCGGCGTAGGTGCCACCGATACCGCCGGGTTCGGGCGCGTCCATGATTTCGGCGCGGCCGACGACGCCCGCCAGCGGGAAGCCGCCGGCCAGCGACTTGGCTACCGTGACCAGATCGGGTTCGGCGCCGAAATGCTCCATGGCGAAGAACTTGCCGGTGCGGCCGAAGCCCGACTGGATTTCATCGGCGATGAACACGATGCCATGTTCGTCGCACAACTGGCGCAGGCGCGTCATGAGCTCCTTCGGCGCCACATAGAAGCCGCCTTCGCCTTGCACCGGCTCGATGATGATGGCGGCGACGCGCGAGGACTCCACATCGCATTTGAACAGCGCATCGATGGCGCGCATCGTATCGTCCACCAAAATGCCAAGATGTGCCACTGGAAACGGCACGTGCCAGATGCCGCCGGCGAAGGGTCCGAACTTGACCTTGTAGGGCACGACCTTGCCGGTCAGCGCCATGGTGAGATTGGTGCGGCCATGGAAGCTGCCGTGGAAGGCGATTACGTCGGAACGGCCCGTATGGGCGCGGGCGAACTTGACGGCGTTTTCGACCGCTTCCGCGCCCGTCGTCACCAGTGCGGACTTTTTTTCGCCCGACATCGGCGCCACGGCATTGAGCTTCTCGCACACCTCGATCAGGGGCGCGTAGGGCATCACCGTGCCGCAGGTGTGGGTGAATTTTTCGAGCTGTTCATAGACCCGCTTCATCACCAGGGGATGCCGGTGGCCGGTGTTGACCACCGCGATGCCGCCGCCGAAATCGATATAGCGGTTGCC
>JBOHKD010000352.1:0-2134 GCA_050728895.1 Aestuariivirga sp. | reverse complement strand
GGCTGCGTCCCACGCCCCGGAAATTGAAACGAAGCACCGAGAAACCCCGGCTGGCGAACATTTGGTAGAGCGAATGGACAATGGGATTGTTCATTGTGCCACCAAAGCTCGGGTGGGGATGGAGGACGATGGCGATGGGCGATCCCGGAGCCTTGTGATGATTATAACGCGCTTCGATCCGCCCGGCGGGGCCGTTGAAAATCACTTCAGGCATGGGAAATTCGCTGTCCTCGTCGGAAATCGCCCGGAATCCTTCGGCCAAGCCTGCCGATTAGTTGACTCCTGCGCTCGGGCTTTCTATATCCGTTGTTTAGAATGTTTCAAAAGGGATGGCCGCGCAGCGGCACCATCCACGGGACCCTCGCCTTTAGCACGGGTAAGGGGCTCAAAAGCAAGCTTTTCGTGCACTGGAACGGGAATAACATCCATGAAAATGAGCACCAAGGGCCGCTATGCCGTGATGGCGATGATCGATATTGGCGAACATTCGGGCGGTGAGCCCATTTCTCTGGCCGAAATCGCCGAACGCCAGGATATCAGCCAGGAATACCTCGAACAGCTTTTCGGCAAGCTCCGGAAGGCTGGGCTGGTGGACAGCGCCCGCGGCCCCGGCGGCGGCTACCGGCTGGCCCGCGAGGCCAGCGAAATTCCGATGGCCGACATTATACTAGCCGTGGACGAGCCTTTGCGCTTGACCCGCTGCGAAGGTGACGCAGTGGAAGGTTGCGTAAAGGGTGAAAAGTGCAGCGCCCATGATCTGTGGTCGTCGCTTGGCCGTCAAATGATGAATTTTCTGGGCTCCATTACTCTGGACGACGTTGTCTCCAGGCGCAATCTGGCACTGGCCGCCACCGTCAAGCAGGCCAAGGATCATTATGTGAGGCGCGGCCCTTGAGAACCTATCTCGACCATAATGCCACGAGCCCGCTTCGCCCCGAAGCGAAGGCGGCGATGCTGGCGGCCATGGAGAGGACGGGAAACCCCTCGTCGGTGCATGGCGAGGGCAGGGCCGCGCGCAAGATTGCCGACGATGCGCGCGAGACGGTGGCCCGCGCCTTGGGCGTGATCGCCCCCATGGTGGTATTCACCAGCGGCGGCAGCGAGGCCAACAATCTGGCGATCAAGGGCGTTTCCGTCGATCGGCTGCTGATTTCCACAACTGAACATCCCTCGGTGATCGAGGCGGCCAAGGCGTCGGGCAAGAGTGTTGAAACAATCCCCGTCACCCCGGACGGTGTGATCGATCTCGACAGGTTTCGCTCCATGCTGCTAGGACCGAAAGCGCTGGTCAGCGTTATGCTTGCCAACAATGAAACGGGCGTCATCCAGCCGGTGCGCGAAATTGCCGCCCTGGCTCATGCTCATGGCGCGCTGCTGCACACCGATGCGGTGCAGGCCCTTGGCAAAATGCCGGTGAATTTTGCTCTCCTCGGCGCCGACATGATGACGCTATCCGCTCACAAGCTCGGCGGACCCGTGGGAGCTGGCGCCCTCATCGTCCGCGATGGCCTGCCGATTGAACCGCTCATCCATGGCGGCGGTCAGGAACTGCGCCGCAGGGCCGGCACGGAAAATCTGGCGGGGATTGCGGGCTTGGCGGCTGTGGCTTCGCAAAAGCCACTCGATGTCAGGGATTTGCGCAACCAGCTTGAATCGGAGCTTGAAGGTGCTGTGATTTTCGGAAGCGGTGTTGAGCGGCTTCCCAATACGACATGCTTCGCCATGCCGGGCATGAATGCCGAAACGCTGCTGATGGCTTTCGATCTTGAAGGCATCGCGGTTTCCTCGGGCTCGGCCTGCTCTTCCGGCAAAGTGGCAAAGTCCCATGTGCTTGCCGCCATGGGTGTGGCACCCGAAATCGCCAACGCCGCCATCCGCGTCAGCCTTGGCTGGACCACCACGGCTGAAAACATCGAACACTTCATCGCCGTGTGGCGCCGCATCCGCGCGCGTCACAAGGCAAGGCAGGCTGCATAATGGCCGATCTCGACACCATCGAACTTGTCAAGGACATCGAAGTCGAAAAATATAAATACGGCTTCACCACCGACATTGAATCCGATTTCGCGCCGAAGGGCTTGAGTGAAGACACCGTGCGCTTCATCTCGGCCAAAAAGGGTGAGCCCTCCTGGAT
>JBOHKD010000351.1:0-2135 GCA_050728895.1 Aestuariivirga sp. | reverse complement strand
GTTCTGGCATTCCGCCAGTTTGCCGGGAAGACCCGCCATGTCGAGAGCGCCCTTACGCCTTGTAAGGTCGCGGGCCTTGCGCGCGGCTTCGCGAGCGGCGGCGGCTTCCACCACTTTGCCGACGATGGCGCGCGCTTCGCCCGGATGTTCTTCGAACCAGGTGCTAAGTTGCTCGTTGATCAGGCCTTCGACCACGGGCCGCACTTCCGAGGATACGAGTTTGTCCTTGGTCTGGGAGGAAAATTTCGGGTCCGGCACCTTGACAGAAAGCACGCAAGTCAATCCCTCGCGCGCGTCATCGCCGGTCAGCGCTATTTTCTCCTTCTTGGCGATGCCGCTTTCATTGGCATAATTGTTGACGGCACGGGTCAGCGCGCCCCGGAAGCCCGCCAGATGGGTGCCGCCATCGCGTTGTGGAATGTTGTTGGTAAAGCACAGAACATTCTCGTGATAGCTGTCGTTCCACCACAAGGCGCAGTCCGTGGTAATGCCGTCCTTTTCGCCGTGGATCATGATGGGATCGGGGATGGCCGGCTGCTTGGTGCGGTCGAGATAGCGCACGAAGGCCTGAATGCCGCCTTCGTAAAACAGTTCGACCTCCCTGGGCTCGACGCCCCTCCGGTCGGCCAAAAGAATACGAACACCCGAATTGAGAAACGCCAGTTCCCGCAAGCGATGCTCAAGGGTGGCGAAATCGAATTCGGTCTTGGTGAAAGTCTCGGGACTTACCAGAAACGTCACTTCGGTGCCGCGCTTTCCCGGCGTATCGCCCACCACTTTCAGCGGCGCATCGGGATCGCCATGGGTGAAGCTCATGAAATATTCCTTGCCGTTTCTGAAGATCGTGAGCTTCAGCGCCGCCGACAGGGCATTCACCACGGAAACGCCGACGCCGTGCAGGCCGCCGGAGACCTTGTAGGAATTCTGGTCGAATTTTCCGCCCGCATGAAGCTGGGTCATGATGACCTCGGCGGCGGATACGCCTTCGCTTGAATGAATGTCGGTGGGAATGCCGCGGCCATTGTCGCTCACCGTGCAGGAGCCATCGGCGTTGAGAGTCACGATCACGCGGTCGGCATGGCCGGCCAGCGTTTCGTCGATGGCGTTGTCTACCACCTCGTAGACCATGTGATGCAGGCCCGATCCATCGTCGGTATCGCCGATATACATGCCGGGGCGCTTGCGCACCGCGTCGAGGCCCTTGAGCACCTTGATGGAATCCGCGCCGTAGGCGTCGGTATCGATATTCTTGTGGTCTTCGATCATCCGTTTCCTGTCCGTTTCGAAATCCTTGCATCTTCCACATGGAAGAATGCCGCATCCCCGCCTAACCCCGCAAACAAATCTTCGTCCGTTCCCGTGAGCCAGGCTTGGCAGCCCAGGCCCCGCAAAGCCGCAAACAGGCCATGGCGCCGTTGCGCGTCGAGATGGGCCGCCACCTCGTCGAGAAGCAGCACCGGGGCCATGGAACTTGCCCCCTTCACAGCACCTGCTTGCGCCAGGATCAAGCCAATCAACAGCGCTTTCTGCTCGCCGGTCGAACAAAGCCCTGCGGGCATTTGCCTGGGGCCGTGGATGACCCTGAAATCGCTCTTGTGAGGGCCCCGAAGCGTGCGCCCCGCCGCCCGGTCAATCTTCCGCGAATCGGTCAATAGCTTACGATATTCATCCTCCGCGCGCACGGCCGGCATTTGCTCCAGAAGCGCCTCGACTTCCCCCTCGATGGCCACTTCTCCCCAGGGAAAAGCGGCTGTTTCGCGCGCCGCATGGATATGGTGCTGAAGTGCCTCAACGGTCATGAGGCGCGCTGCCGCAATGGCCACCGCGGCTTCCGCCATGTGGGCCTCGATGCTGGAGATCCAGGCGGCATCGGCGCGCCGGTCTTCCAGCAGAAGATTGCGCTCGCGCATCACTTTCTCGAAAACCGTCACGCGCGAGCTGTGTTCGGGATCGAAGGCCGCCACCAGCCGGTCGAGAAAGCGGCGGCGGTCCGAGGCGGGTCCCGCGAACAGCCGATCCATGGCCGGGGTAAGCCATAATATGCGCAGGTGCTGGCCGAGTGCGCCGGAACTTTTCCGCACATGGCCATCGATCACCACGAGGCGGGTTTGTGCACTACCATCGCCATCGCTATG
>JBOHKD010000350.1:0-2150 GCA_050728895.1 Aestuariivirga sp. | reverse complement strand
TCTCTTAGGGATCGCCCAGACCGGCACCGGCAAGACCGCAGCCTTCGCGCTGCCCATTCTCGAACGCCTTGCCCAGAAAACCGAGCGGCCGGCCCGCAACACCTGCCGCGTGCTTATCCTGTCGCCGACGCGCGAACTTGCCGCCCAGATCGGCGAGAGCTTCAAAACCTATGGCAAGAATTTGAAAGTCTCGCGCGCCGTCGTCTATGGCGGTGTGTCCATCGGCAAGCAGATTGAAATCCTGCGGGGCGGCGTCGATGTCGTCGTGGCGACACCGGGCCGTCTGGTCGATCTGATCGACCGCCGGGCGCTCACGCTTGCTAAGGTGGAAGTGCTGGTCCTCGATGAAGTGGACCAGATGCTCGATCTGGGTTTCATCCATGCCATCCGCAAGATCACCGCGATGCTGCCGAAGCAGCGCCAGAACCTGTTCTTCTCGGCCACCATGCCGAAGGAAATCGCAAACCTTGCCGCGGGGCTCCTCACCAATCCGGTGCGCATTGAAGTGGCGCCGGTGGCAACCACGGTTGAAACGGTCAACCAGAGTGTGATCCATGTCGATCCGGCGGCGAAGCTGAAGCTTCTCTCGGAACTTCTCAAAGACAACAACATGACGCGCACCCTGGTGTTTACCCGCACCAAACATGGCGCCGACAAGGTGATGAAGGGCCTCTCGAACGCGGGCTTTACGGCGGCCGCCATTCACGGCAACAAATCGCAAGTCAACCGCGAGAAAGCCTTGGCCGGTTTCAAGAACGGCAAGATTCTCGTCCTCGTCGCCACCGACATCGCGGCGCGCGGCATCGATGTCGATAGCGTCAGCCATGTGGTGAATTATGATCTGCCCTATGTGCCGGAATCTTATGTGCATCGCATCGGCCGCACGGCGCGCGCTGGGGCCCAAGGCACCGCTATCGCGCTGTGCACGCCGGAAGAGCGTGGCCTGCTGCGCGATATCGAGCGCACCATCCGCCAGCTCGTGTCGGTCACACAGCATCCGCTGGGTCTTGCCCATGTGCCAACGGGCGAACCGCCGCGTTACCAGCGTCCGCAACAGGGCAAGCGCCCGCAGCATCAGGGCCAGAACCGCAATCGCGGCGGCGGCAACCGTTCGCATGGCGGCGCTGCTACGCCCAAGCGCAGTGGCGGCAAGCCGTCATGGATGCAGGATTTGGGCAAGCAGACCCGCGCCGAAGGGTAAGTTAACGTCTTCTCCCGCCTTGCGGGAGAAGAAGGGTCCCGGCGCGAAGCGACGGGGAGATGAGGGCCCTCACCTTTCCCGTTGCGGGCCGCAACGGGTCCCTTTCCTCTCCCGCTTCGCGGGCGAGGACATGAAACATAAAGCCCGCGATCATCTCGCGGGCTTTTTATTTATCCGCAGGCGTAGAAATTACAGCGCGCCTTGTAACGCCTTCAGATGCTCGAGATTTTCGCTGGCCCGTCTGCGGGTTTCGTCATCCTTGGCGTCGCTCACATCTTCCTCGGCATTCTTCACCTGCTGGGCCAGGGCTCCGGCATCCAGTTCGCCCAAGGGGATGGCGGTTTCAGCAAGCAGTGTGAGACCCTTGGGGTTCACTTCGGCGAAACCGCCGCGCACGAAGATTTTTTCCGGCGCGCCCGTCTCACGAGTGATCGTGACAACGCCGGGACGCAGTGTTGAAAGCACCGGCGCATGGCCGGGAAGGATGCCCATGTTGCCCTCGGCGCCGGGAATGGTGACGCCCGCCACTTCGCCTGAAAACAGGAGCTTGGCGGGGCTCACCAGTTCGAAATGAAGACCAGCCATCTCACCATCCATACATCAGTTTGTTGAGCCATTTCAGCGACAAGTAAGTCGCTGGAACCAGCACAATATAGTTTGCCCAATCAATCAAGCCGCCGACAATAACCGACTTCTTCATGGCCGCAGCTTTCAGGAGGCCGAAGGGCATAGCAACGATTAGCGAGGATGCGAACCAGAGCACAGGAATGATTAGTAACCACCAAATTCCGAATCCCCAAGGTTCCATAATCATCACATAAATTGCAACAAGCGTTGCAATGATCATGTTGCCTTTGGAAGTAAGCTCGTGTTCGCGGTCTATGTTCACCGTGACTCCAATCTTACGCCGCTTCAGCCGCGAGGCGCTGGGCTTTTTCGACGGCCTGCT
>JBOHKD010000349.1:0-2150 GCA_050728895.1 Aestuariivirga sp. | reverse complement strand
GTCTTCACCGCTTCCGGCACCTGGGGACGGGTCGCGGCGGGGGTTCCGGGACGGGGTGAATATTTGAAGGAATAGGCGCCCGCATAGCGAACCTCGCGGACGATATCGAGCGTCGCCTGAAAATCGTCATCAGTCTCGCCGGGAAAGCCGACGATGAAATCGCCCGAAAGCGCAATTCCGGGCCTGGCTTTCCGCACGCGCTCGATGAGGCGAAGATAATGCGCGGTGCCGTGGCCCCGGTTCATGGCTTTGAGGACGGAATCGCTGCCCGATTGCACCGGCAGATGCAGATGCGGCATGAGCTTTGGATTTTCGGCATGAGCGGCAATCAAATCGTCGGTCATGTCGCGCGGGTGGCTGGTGGTGTAGCGAAACCTGGCAATGCCATCGATGGATGACAATCGTGTGAGGAGCTGAGCCAGCGTCACCGGCCGGCCCTCCGCATCGGCGCCATGATAGGCATTGACGTTTTGGCCGAGAAGCGTCAGCTCGCGAACGCCGGTTTCGGCCAGACGCAGTGCTTCCTTTTCCACTTGCGCCACGGGCCGCGAGAATTCCGTGCCCCGCGTATAAGGCACCACGCAGAAGGTGCAGAATTTGTCGCAGCCTTCCTGCACCGTGAGAAAGGCCGTCACCGCCTTCACCGGGCTTCGGCTGGCGGAGAGGCTGGCGAATTTGTCCTCGCCCTGAAAATCGGTTTCGATCACCGCGCGGCCCGTGGCTTCACGGCGCGCCAAAAACTCGGGCAGACGATGATAGGCCTGGGGTCCGAAGACCAGATCGACGGCGGATTCGCGCCTGACGATTTCCGCGCCCTCGGCCTGGGCCACGCAACCGGCGACAGCGATCAGCATTTTATCGCCCTGGGCTTCGCGCTTTTGCTTCATTCGTCTCAGCCTGCCCAAGCCGGAATAGACTTTTTCCACCGCCTTCTCGCGGATGTGGCAGGTGTTGAGGATCACAAGCTCGGCATCCTCGGGCTTTGCGGTTTGGGCATAGCCCAGCGATCGCAGTGTTTCACCCATGCGCTCGCTGTCATAGACATTCATCTGACAGCCGTAGGTCTTGATAAAGGCCTTCTTCATGGGAGCAGCATCTAGCGCATTCGGGCGCCACCGTGAAGCGCGCGAAGAAGCCCTTGGGCAACCATGGTTTCGGCATGGCGGGCCAGTACTTTCCGGTTCATTTCGGTTTTCAGCGACAGGGGCTTATGGCAAATGACGGTGACTTCGATGGGGCCAGCCTTCAGCGCCGCCCAAAGATGGGAAGGCAAATCCATGTGCCCATACCAGGCATAAAAAGACCGGAGCCTGCGGTTCATCGGCAGATTGCGGTGGCCGGTATAGGCGATGGTTACGGGCTGGACATGAACGCCGGGGTATTCCGCCGCGCCGAAGAGGGCGCTCTTGAAGGGCAGCACGCGCTGGCCGTTGCTCGAGGTTCCTTCGGCAAACAGCACCAGCGTGTCGCCCGCCTTCAGCCGCTCGCGCATCTCGTCCCGCGAGTTGCCAGTGGCATGGCGGCGGGTGCGATCGACAAACACGGTGCGCTGAAGCCTTGCCAGCGACCCGAAAAACGGCCAGCCATGGACCTCGCGTTTGGCGATGAAAGAGACGGGCGCCACGGCACTCAGCACCGGAATATCGAGCCAGCTTGCGTGATTGGCGGCCATAAGCGTGGGGCCGGATGTGGCGGGCTCGCCCACGACGGTTAACCTCACACCCAGAATGCGCAGCACCAGGCGGTGATAATGCATGGGGAAACGCCTCGCCATGGCGGGCCAGAACCATACGAAAAGCTGCTGCAGCGGCATCAAGGGAAAGGTAAGCAGCGCGAAGCAGAGTGCTACCAGCGTGGGCCTTACGAGGGTCACGGGACGAGCGCCTTCCGCATGACAATGGCGTCCTCGAAATTTCCGGCCGGCCGTTCATAGTAGCCCCGCCTCCGGCCCGCCTCGATGAACCCGCGAGTTTGATAGAGGGTTCGGGCGGCCTCGTTGCCGGATGCCACTTCGATGAAGCAGGTGGTAATGCCCTGGGCACGAAGCTCCGTGAGCTGATGATCGAGCAGCCTTCCGGCGATGCCCCGGCGCCGGGCTGGCGGGCGGGTGGCAAGGGTAAGGATTTCCGCTTCCTCCGCCGCTTTTCGGA
>JBOHKD010000348.1:0-2152 GCA_050728895.1 Aestuariivirga sp. | reverse complement strand
CCGCGATGGCTGGAATTTCACGCGGCAACAGCGGCAGAAGTTGCAAACAATCAGCGATGTGACGCGGCCATATCTGGCCCGCCGTGGAAGGCCCGATCAGATTGATCCGCTCCTGCCAAGTCAGAAGCAGGGTGACATAGACCTCCAGCTTGCGCCGTGATTCACGTGAAACATTCCAGCGATCAAGAAGTTCATGGGGCGGCTCTTGCGCCATGGATCAGGCCGTCTTGCGTACCGGGCGCCGCTTGACGTAACCCAAAAGTGCGGCCAGTGCCGCAGGCGTCATGCCGTCGATACGGCCCGCTTGGCCGAGTGTGGCGGGATTGATGCGCCCGAGCTTTTGCCGAAGTTCCGCCGAGAGGCTTGGTATCGCCTCATAGTCGAGGTCCGGAGGCAGCGCCAGTTGCTCTTCCTTGCGCAAGAAAACGATGTCCGCCTCCTGGCGCGGAAGATAGCCGGAATAGAGCGCATCGGCCTCCAGCGATTCGATTGCCGATTGCGGTAGCTCGCCCAACTCCGGCCAGATGGATTTCACCTGCTCGAAGCCAACCCCCGGCATGGCGATAAGATCGTGGGCGCTCCGCCGCTGGCCATCGAGATTTACATGTAACCCGAGTTTCCGTAGCTGCGATGGCGTGATCGAAAATTCCCGCGCCATTCTTCTTGCCCGCGCATTCACAGCCTTGCGTGCAAGAAAGCGGGAGGTGCGGCCCGGCCCGGCAATGCCGAGATCCATGGCAAGAGGTGTGAGCCTTTCATCGGCGTTGTCGGCACGAAGCGTCAGGCGATATTCGGCCCGCGAGGTGAACATCCGGTAGGGCTCGGAAACGCCCCGCGTCACCAGATCGTCGATCATGACTCCCAGATATCCCTGGCCACGGTCAAACACGATCGCCGATTGCCCGCCGGCCTTCCGCGCCGCGTTCAATCCCGCCACGAGCCCTTGTGCTGCTGCTTCCTCATAGCCGGTAGTGCCGTTGATCTGGCCCGCCAGAAACAGATGGGGCAGGGCCTTGACCTCCAGCGACGCCTCGAGTTCGCGGGGATCGATATAGTCATACTCGATCGCATAGCCCGGTCTGAGTACGGCAACATTCTCCAGCCCCGGGATGGTGCGCAGAAACCGGTCCTGGATTTCTTCCGGCAGCGAGGTCGAAATACCGTTCGGATAGATGGTGGAATCATCGAGTCCTTCCGGCTCCAGAAAAATCTGGTGCGAGGACTTGTCGCGGAAGCGGTTGATCTTGTCCTCGATCGACGGGCAATAGCGGGGCCCCGTGCCTTCGATCTGGCCGGAATACATGGGCGAGCGATGCAAATTATCGGCAATCACCCGATGCGTCGCTTCCGTAGTGTGGGTAATGAAACACGAAACCTGCGGCGAGGGTATCGCCTCTGTCAGCAGCGAAAACGGCACAGGCTCGGCATCGCCTTTTTGTTCTTCAAGACCCGGCCACGCAATGCTTCGGCCATCCAGCCTGGGCGGCGTACCGGTCTTGAGACGCCCTAGCTTGAGACCCGCGGCCGACAACTGGGCCGATAGCCCATGTGATGGCGCTTCGCCCATGCGCCCCGCCGGGACGCTGCGCTCGCCGATGTGGATCAATCCGTTGAGAAAGGTTCCGGTGGTGAGAACCACGGCGGCGGCGGTGAAGCAACGGCCGTCTTCCGTTTGAATTCCCGTAACGCGATTGCCATCCATCAGCAGGCTGTGTGCCGCCCCTTCGACGATCTCGACGCCAGGCTGACTTTGCACCGCCACCTGCATGGCTTGCCGGTAGAGTTTTCTGTCGGCCTGCGCACGGGGCCCGCGCACCGCTGGGCCTCTGGAACGGTTCAGCAATCGGAACTGGATGCCGGCCTGATCGGCAACCCGGCCCATCAGCCCATCCAGCGCATCGACTTCGCGCACCAGATGGCCTTTGCCCAGCCCGCCGATGGCCGGGTTGCAGGACATCTCGCCGATGGTCGCGCGCTTGTGGGTAAGCAAAGCCGTTTCGGCACCGGCACGCGCCGCCACACTTGCGGCTTCAACGCCGGCATGCCCGCCGCCCACCACGATCACATCATATTTGGTTCTCATGGAAGGGGCTCTTAGTGCACTACGCAGGTCGGGTCAAAGCGTGCCTGAGTTTCACGTGAAACACATGGC
>JBOHKD010000347.1:0-2159 GCA_050728895.1 Aestuariivirga sp. | reverse complement strand
GAAGGGTTGGCGGTAAGCGACAAATGCACGGTGTTGCCGTCGAAGGACCGGTCCGACGAAGTGCCCAGATGATACTTCACGTCGCCCGAGCCCTCCACCTCGTCGGGCGTCGAGGAGCCGCCCTTGAACTCGTGGCAGATCGCCGAGAAGGGCTTGGACATGACGTTGGCAAGCACATTGAGGCGGCCGCGATGCGACATGCCGAACACGATTTCCTTGATCCCGAGTTGGCCGCCGCGCTTGATGATCTGTTCCAGCGCCGGGATCATGCTTTCGGCGCCATCGAGGCCGAAACGCTTGGTTCCGGTGTATTTCACATTGAGGAAATTCTCGAGTCCTTCGCCGGCGACGAGCTTGGCGAGAATCGCTTTCTTGCCTTCGGGCGTAAAGCCGATTTCGTGGGTTGAGCCCTCCAGGCGTTCCTGAATCCAAGCCTTTTGTTCCGGATCCGAGATATGCATGTATTCGACGCCAAGAGTCGAGCAATAGATGCGCTTCAGGATATCGACGATCTGGCGCACGCTCGCATTATCGAGGCCCAGCACCTTGTCGAGAAAAATCGGCCGGTCGAGATCGCCCTCGGCAAACCCATAGGAAGCGGGGTCGAGCTCGGGCTGCGCCACCCGGTCCCTGAGTTTGAGGGGATCCAGATCGGCGGCAAGGTGGCCGCGCACGCGGTAGGCGCGGATCATCATCAGCACACGGACGGAATCCGTCGTCGCCCGGCGCGCCTCTTCGAGCGACGGCTGGCCGCTCTTGCCGGCGGGGGAAGGCGGGGCCTTGCTGGGAGCGGCCCAGTTGCCATCGAACGCCGAAACAAGATCGCCGGACTGGGGCACAGGCCAGTCGGCCCGCTGCCACGATGGCCCGTCCATCTGGCGTTTGGCTTCGCCGGCATTATCCTCGAGGCTCGCAAAAAACTGCCGCCAGTGCTGGTCCACGGAGGCCGGATTTTTCAGGAATTTGGCGTAGAGATGTTCGATGAATTGGGCGTTGCCGCCATAGAGAAAGGACGTCTGCTCAAAAGCCGTCGTCAAATCCGTCTTGTTCATCGCCGTTATCTCACTTGCGTTTCAATTTCTTCATCAATGTCTTGCCCAGCAATGCCGGCGAATCCGAGACGGCAATGCCGGCGCGCTTCATGGCCTCGATTTTGGAATCCGCCCCGCCCTTGCCGCCGGAGATGATGGCGCCGGCATGGCCCATGCGGCGGCCCGGAGGTGCGGTGCGCCCGGCGATGAAACCCACTATGGGTTTCTTTACCTTGGATTTCCGGATAAATTCGGCTGCGTCCTCTTCGGCCGAACCGCCGATCTCGCCGATCATGACGATCGATTTCGTTTTGGGATCGGCCAGAAACATTTCCAAGATTTCGATGAATTCTGTGCCCTTCACCGGATCGCCACCGATGCCCACCGCCGTCGTTTGCCCCAAGCCTTCCTGCGTCGTCTGGAACACCGCTTCGTAGGTGAGTGTCCCCGAGCGGGAGAGGATGCCTACGGAGCCTTTCTTGAAAATGTTGCCAGGCATGATGCCGATCTTGCATTCATCGGGTGTCAGCACGCCTGGGCAATTGGGCCCGATGAGCCGCGTCTTCGAGCCCGACAGCGCCCGTTTCACCTTCACCATATCCAGCACCGGAATGCCTTCGGTGATGCATACGACGAGCGGAATTTCCGCATCGATAGCTTCCAGGATGGCATCCGCGGCAAAAGGCGGCGGCACATAGATGGCGGAGGCATTGGCACCCGTCGCATCACGCGCCTCGGCGACCGTATCGAACACCGGCAGGCCGATGTGCTTCGTGCCGCCCTTGCCCGGTGTCACACCCGCTACCATCTGGGTGCCGTAAGCGATCGCCTGCTCGGTATGGAACGTGCCATTGTTGCCGGTGATGCCCTGGCAGATGACTTTGGTTTTTTTGTTGATGAGAATGGACATCAGCAACCTCTTGAACGGAAATCGGAGAGATGGTCGAAGCGCGATCTCCCCACATTTGTCATCGCCGGATTTATTCCGGCGACCCCTGGCGCAGAAAATGCCGGCGCTTGAGACATGGTGTTATGGGTTGCCGGGACAAGCCCGGCAATGACAAAAGAAGGAAGTGAGAACGAAGGCGTCATCACACCGCTTCGATTCCCTTCTCCCCTTGCGGGAGA
>JBOHKD010000346.1:0-2166 GCA_050728895.1 Aestuariivirga sp. | reverse complement strand
GCCGGGGCTTGCGCTGCTCATGTTGAGTCTGTTGCGGGCGGCGATTGCCTCTCCGGCGGCTGCCTGGCCAGGCTGGCTTGTCCGGTTGGGCGAGCGTTTACATACTCAACCCAGCAAGCGGAGTTTCACATGAGAGCATTTCTCAAGGCGAGAGGATTGGAAGCATGAAAAGCGGATCGTGCCTGTGCGGCGCTGTAAAATACGAAGTGACCGGACCCTTGCGGGATGTGCTTGCATGTCACTGCGGACAATGCCGCAAGCAGACGGGAAACTACATGACGGCCACCGCCGCCAAAGATACCGACCTCAGAATCGTCGAGGACCGCGGTCTCAAATGGTATCGTTCCAGCAACATCGCCAAGCGCGGCTTCTGCGCCGAATGCGGATCGGTGCTGTTCTGGAAAGGCGATGGCCGCGACTACACGGCGATCACCGCGGGTTCGATTGACGGGAAAACCGGCTTGGCGCTGGAAGGCCACATTTTCTGCGATACGGCCGGTGACTATTACCAGATCACCGGTGGAGCCTATCGAAGCCCGTCAGGCCGTCCGCCTCTTTAAGTCTGTCAGCAGTTCACCGTAGCCGGTGTAGCGGTATTCATAGGCAAGACCGAGCTTGTTCGCGGCCGCCATGGCTTTCTTCGCCAGGTCTTCGTCTCTAGTTTGGGCGAGATAGACGATCCTGGTATAATTGCCGAAATACATGGGCAAGAGTTCCGGATGGCGGTCGAGGCCGAGACCCGCCCATATCAGCTTGTCGAAATGCCTGGCGAGGTAGTCGGTGAGGAAAAAACTCGTCACATCGTCTTCGGCGTGCGAAGCGAAGTCCTCATTGCCGGAGTAGAAGGCATAGCAATGGGGGCCGTCGATACGCTCCACGCCCTCCTCTTTGAGCAGCTTGTCCAGAAGTCCGCCCGTGCCGCAATCGCCATAGAGCACGAAGATCGACTTGTAGCGGCCCTTCGCCGCGCGAATTTTCTCGCGCACGCCGGGAACGATCTTGTCCGGGGTATTGTGCCATTTGGCGGGAAGGCACTGGACGTCGAAAGCGGTCCAGCGGTTGCGCTCGATCAGATCGACAATTTCGCGGGCCAGCGCACCGCAGGCAATGAGCAGCACATCGCCCTTGCCGGTCGTGAAGGCGAATTCATCCGAGGGTTTGACATTTACGAGGGTCATTCACCTTCCAGCTTACAACACCCCGGTCAAAATCCCCATACCCGCGAGCGCCATGGCTCCGCCGCCGATCTGAGCGAGACGATATGAATAAGTTTTGGCCAGCAACGCCATACCGATGCCAAGACCGATTGCATGCAGGGATGCCGTCGCGGACGTGAAGCCTGACGCATAGGCGAGACCGGAAGCGGTAACCGGCATTTCCGCGCCATGGGCATGGCCGTGAAACACCGCAAAGAAGCCGGCAAGGGCCATCGCCGCCGACACCGGAACATTCCATTGGAGTGCTACCGCGGTTCCCAAAACGATGACGGAAAGCGCGATGCCGATCTCGACAAAGGGAAGGCTTGCGCCGCTTATGCCGAGCGCGCCGCCTGCTGCCATCATCGTTACGAACGCAGCCGGGACAAGCCACAGGGCGCGGCCGCCGAGATTGGCCGCAAAAAGACCGACGGCCACCATGGCCAATATGTGATCAATGCCACTGAATGGGTGGAGAAATCCATGGGCAAAACCGGCGGTGCCGCCAACCCCCGTGTGGGCCTCGGCGGCGCTTGCCATGGGGCCCAAAAGAATTGCGATCAATATCGTGCGTTTTGTCATGTGCCGCTCCTTTGCTCTCGCAATGTGCCGCTTGGCACATCTATGACAATTGCTTCGGGGAAATTACGAGGCGGCGAGCTGGTTGTGTTTTCTCGACATGTAACTCTTGGCGGTTTCAACGGCCACTGCGGCGTCCCGGCAATAGGCGTCGGCGCCGACCGCCTTGGCGAATTCCTCGTTCAGCGGCGCTCCGCCCACCAGCACGACATAATCGTCGCGCATGCCTTTTTCCTTCAACGTGTCGATCACCACCTTCATGTAGGGCATCGTCGTCGTCAGCAGCGCCGACATGCCGAGGAGGTCCGGTTTGTGCTCCTCAATGGCGGCAAGGTATTTGTCCACCGGATTGTTGATGCCGATGTCGACCACCTCGAAGCCCGCGCCCTCC
>JBOHKD010000345.1:0-2196 GCA_050728895.1 Aestuariivirga sp. | reverse complement strand
GGGCCAGGGCGCGTTTTTCAACAACAAGCGGCTCAGGGTGGCGAACCGCGCCGATATTCAAGCG
Source organism: Aestuariivirga sp. (assembly GCA_050728895.1). Classification (GTDB taxonomy): domain Bacteria; phylum Pseudomonadota; class Alphaproteobacteria; order Rhizobiales; family Aestuariivirgaceae; genus Aestuariivirga. The sequence continues at coordinate 2,132 of JBOHKD010000345.1, read as the reverse complement.
GCGTTGATCGCCTACGAAGTCCCTCATCGCGGCAGCAAGGACTTAGGTCTATCGCGCGCTGAAATCGGTATCCTGCAGGAGAAGGTCGTTGGCATCCGCGGTTTCGGCTCGGCCGCCCTGGCACTCTGTTATCTTGCCGCCGGCCGGATCGACGCCTTCATCTGTCGCGGCCTCCAAGCCTGGGATATCGCCGCGGGCGTTCTCATCGTGCGCGAGGCCGGCGGCTTCCTGACCGATTGCGACGGCGATGAAAACCCCATGGCGACCGGCAACGTCCTTGCAACCAATGGTACGCTGCTGCCGCTGTTCAAGGCTGCCCTGAAGGATGCGCGTAGTGCATGATGCGCCAAGTCTGACGGTCTAATTTCGCTCTGCCCTATTGCTGCCCACAATGAACCTTCATATGGCCATGGGCGGACGGCGCTGACGGGGGCAAACTGCCATGCATGGCTATTTGACGCGGCGCTTCATGCTGGGCTTTGCCGGTATTTTGCTCGCGAGCTGCACGGCCAAGGGCCCGGCCTATGTGCCGGCCTCGATCACCCCCACGGGCAACACCGGCCTCATCTATATCTATCGCCCCTCCGGCAGTCTCGGCACGCGCGGGGAATCGCCTTTCATTACGATCGGCGAAAAATCCTACGGCTCGATCAGGGCCGGAGCCTTCATCGCCGCCGTCGTGCCGGAAGGCGAAGTGAAAGTCACGGTGCAGCAGAGCGTACTGATGTTCATTCCAACGATTCCGCGCAGCGTCACCGTAACCGTCGTCCGCGGTGGCACCTCTTATGTGCGCGTCGACCAGAAAATCGACAATGCCAGCCTTGAGGGCGGGCTGACCGTCAACCAATCGATCATGATCGAGGAAGTCTCGAGCGAAGAAGGCCAGGCCGACCTTGCGCGAACCCGCCAGAGCGGCTGAACGGGTGACATATACAGGCACGGGCTCTCTCTCCTATTGTGCGCTGGCGAAGGGGAGAAGAGATGCCGGACGAGTTGAACTGGAAGAGCGCAACCGGCCTTGCCAAAGGTTTCGCCAAAAAGAAATTTTCACCCATCGAGGCAGCCCGCGCCTGCCTGGCGCAGATCGCAAGATATGACACAGCCCTCAACGCGATGTGCGGCGTTCACGCCGAGGAAGCCTTACGCCAGGCGAAAGCCAGCGAAAAGCGTTGGGTTAAAGGGAAACCCTTAAGTCCCCTCGACGGCGTACCGGTGTTGATCAAGGATATTCTATTGGTCAAGGGCTGGCCCACCTTGCGGGGCTCCAAGACTGTCGATCCAAACCAGGCCTGGGATCATGACGCGCCGAGTGTGGCGCGCTTGCGGGAAAGCGGTGCCGTTTTCATCGGCCTGACCACGACGCCGGAATTCGGCTGGAAGGGAGTTACCGATTCCCCGCTGACCGGCATCACCCGTAACCCCTGGGATCCAACAAAAACGCCCGGCGGTTCCTCGGGCGGATCTGCGGCGGCGGTGGCGGCAGGATTCGCGCCTTTGGCGCTGGGCACCGATGGCGGCGGTTCGATCCGTATTCCAGCCGGTTTCACTGGCATTTTCGGCCTCAAGCCATCCTTCGGCCGCGTGCCTGCCTGGCCATCTTCGCCCTTCGGCACCGTGGCCCATGTGGGTCCCATGACCCGCGAGGTGGCGGATGCCGCCTTGCTGATGAATGTGATCGCCAGACCCGATGCCCGCGACTGGCATTCCCTGCCCTATGAGGCCCAAGACTACACAAGGAGACTCGGCAAAAGCCTTAAAGGTCTCCGCATCGCCTTCTCTCCCCGGCTTGGCTATGTCGATGTCGATCCCGGGGTCGCGCGCCTGACGCGCCAGGCTGTCAATGTTCTCGCAGCACTTGGAGCTCGCGTCGAAGAAGTCGATCCGGGCTTTGCCGATCCTGCCGCTTGCTTCCGCATATTGTGGTGGTCGGGTACCCGTGCCCTCCTCGGCCGGATGCCGAAAGACCGGCGGAAGCTTCTCGACCCCATGCTCGCCGATGTGCTGCGCCAATCCATGTCGATCGGCCTCGATGATTATCTTGATGCGATGAAGGAAAGGGCGGCACTCGGCAGCCACATGCGGACCTTCATGGAACGCTACGACCTCCTGGTGACACCCACGCTGCCCATACA
>JBOHKD010000344.1:0-2199 GCA_050728895.1 Aestuariivirga sp. | reverse complement strand
AGAGTTGCTGGGCCGCCCGCTGTTCGCCCGCGATGGCCGCGCCAGCCGCTTCACGCCCGATGGCGAGCGGCTCATCGAATATGCAAGGCGCATGGTGGCAATCAACGACGAGGCCGTCTCGGCCTTTACCAAGCCCGAACTCACCGGGACAGTCCGCTTCGGCACGCCCGATGACTATGCCGATAAATTCCTGCCGGAAATTCTGGCCCGCTTCTCGCGCACCCATCCGTTGGTTACAGTCGATGTCGATTGCTTAAACAGTGTGGAATTGTTCGAGCGCGTGAAACGCGGCGAGATGGACCTCGCCATGGTGACCTTCGGCTGCGATATCCGCAGCGAGGAGCCGGTGCGGCGCGAACCCCTGGTGTGGGTCACGTCGGCGCGGCACAGCGTTCACCTGCTGGATGTATTGCCGGTGGCACTTGCCCATGCAAGCTGCGATTGGCGCAAGAAAGTTCTGCAATCGCTCGAAACCGCGGGCCGCAAATACCGGATCGCCTATTCGAGTCCCAATTCCAATGCCGTCAATGCGGCGGTGCAAACCGGTCTGGCCGTGGGCGCGGTGCCCGAGCTTTGCCTGAGGCCCGGCATGCGCGTACTGACACAAAAGGACGGCTTTCCGCCGCTTGGCACCTTCGACATCGGACTGGTGCGGAAACCCGGGCGGCCCAATTCAGCGATCAAGGCTTTGGCCCGCCACGTCACCGAAAGCCTGTCAAACCTGCAGCATTCGGTAATGGCGGCGGAATAGGCTCAGTAAGCGAAATCGCGGAATACGCGCTCGATGTTGCCGTTCCAGGACGTATGATAAAGCGCCAGCAGGTTTTCTGCCGCCGTCTTGCCGGTTGCCACGGTTTCATCGAGCACATCGAGGAAGGCTGCTTCAGTCTTGCCCTTGCAGCCCTGTTCGTTTCGCGCCACGAGGCCCGCGCGCGACAGCGCTAGAACTTCCTTCGCCACCTCTTGAACAGTCCGCCCACGGATCATCGCCTTGAGGCCAAGGCGCGGCACCGCATCGCGGAGCTGCTGGCGCTCGGCTTGCGTCCAGTCCTTTACCATATCCCAAGCGGCATCGAGCGACGACTGATTGTAGAGAAGCCCGGTGAAGAGTGCCGGCATAGCGCACAGCCGGCGTGACGGCCCTGAATCGCAGCCGCGCATTTCGAGGTAAGTCTTGAGGCGGACCTCCGGAAAGATCGTGGTAAGATGATCGGACCAATCCTTGAGAACCGGCTTCTGGCCGGGAAGCTGCGGCAGCTTACCGTCAAGAAATTTCCGGAAACTTTCGCCCGCCGTATCGATAAACCGGCCGTCGCGCATGACGAAATACATCGGGACATCGAGGGCGTAATCGACATAACGCTCAAAACCCATCCCCGCCTCGAAGACGAAGGGCAGCATCCCGGCGCGGGCATTGTCGGTATCGCGCCAGACCTCGGAACGAAACGACAGGAACCCGTTGGGCTTGCCTTCCAGAAAGGGCGAGTTAGCGAACAGCGCGGTGGCCATAGGCTGGAGCGCCACGGACACGCGAAGCTTCCGCACCATGTCGGCTTCGGAACCGAAATCGAGATTGACCTGTACGGTGCAGGTGCGGAACATCATGTCGCGGCCATATTTGCCGGTCTTGTCCATGTAAGGCGCCATGATGTTGTAGCGGCCCTTGGGCATCATCGGCGTTTCAGCCCTCGTCCAAACCGGCGAGGCGCCGAGTCCGAGAAAGCCGATGCCGAGCGTGTCACCCACCTCACGAACCTGGTCGAGATGCTCATGCACTTCCTGGCAGGTCGCATGCACGGTTTTGAGCGGCGCGCCAGAGAGTTCGAATTGACCACCGGGTTCGAGCGAGATGCTGCCGAGGCCCCGTGGATCGGCGAGGGCGATGATGTTGCCGCCTTCATGAACGCCGCGCCAGCCGAAGCGGTCGCGCAGACCTTCAAGCAGGGCGCGAATGGAACGTTGGCCATCATAGGGAACCGGTGCCAGCGTATCGGTAAGGAAGGGAAACTTCTCATGCTCGGTGCCGATGCGCCAGCTTTCGCGGGGTTTAGATCCGGCACTGAGAAAATCGATGAGTTGGGATTTGTTTTCGATGGGCGCGCGCGCCGCAAGGGTGTCGGGGGCCGGTCCGCTCACGGGTTCAATCCTGTTGCCTAGAGCATGTTCCGCCAAAGTGTACACACTTTGGCGGTAAGAACA
>JBOHKD010000343.1:0-2215 GCA_050728895.1 Aestuariivirga sp. | reverse complement strand
GTATACGCTTTGGCGGTAAGAACATGCTCCAACCAATTAAACTGGCGCATTTTCTTGTCCGGAAAGTGGATTCCACTTTCCGGGAAAGTGCGCTGATTGCGGGAGCCGCCTTGGGCCTGCTGACCCTGGGACTGGCGGTGTCTCCGGCGACAGCCCCCGTGGCGCTGGCCCAGGCGGTGGAGCTGCCTTCGATCGCCGATCTTGCCGACCGGCTGCTGCCCTCGGTGGTGGAGATCACCGTCGAGACCAAAACGGCTGGCGTTTCTCCCAATCTGCAGATACCCGATCTTCCGGACAATTCGCCGTTCAAGGATTTCTTCGACGATTTCTTCAAACGCCAGCAGCAGGGTCCGGGCGAACAGCCGCGCACCATGACGTCAATGGGTTCTGGTTTCGTTGTCGACGGCTCCGGTGTCATCGTCACCAACAACCACGTGGTTGAAGATGCCGAGTCGGTCGAAGTCCGCTTCCAGGATTCGAGTGTCCTCAAGGCCGAACTGGTGGGCCGCGATCCCAAGACCGACTTGGCGGTGCTGCGGGTGAAACCCGTTAAAGCCCTCCCGGCCGTTGGCTTCGGCGACAGCGATCATCTGCGCATCGGCGAATGGGTCGTGGCCATCGGCAATCCGTTCGGTCTCGGCGGCTCGGTGTCGCTCGGCATCGTCTCGGCGCGTAATCGCGATATCAATGCCGGACCCTACGACGACTACATCCAGACGGACGCCGCCATCAACAAGGGCAATTCCGGCGGGCCCTTGTTTAATCTCAAGGGCGAGGTCGTCGGCATCAACACGGCAATTTTTTCGCCCTCGGGCGGCTCGGTCGGCATCGGCTTTTCGGTGCCCGCCAACACCGCCAGGGGCGTGGTCGACCAACTCCTGAAATATGGCGAGACGCGGCGCGGCTGGCTTGGCGTGAAAATCCAGTCGGTGACCGGCGACATCGCCGAAAGCATGGAGCTTGGAACGCCACGCGGCGCGCTTATCGCCGATGTGACCAAGACGGGCCCGGCCGAGAAGGCCGGTATCGAGGCCGGCGACGTGATCGTCGAATTCAACGGCCGGCCGGTCAATCAGATGCGCGATCTGCCGCGCATCGTGGCCGAGACCGATATCGGCAAGCAAGTCACGATCAAGCTTCTCCGCAAGGGCAAGGAAATGACGGTTACCGCCGAAGTAGGGCGCCTGGAGGATGGCGAGAAGGTCGTGGCCCTGCAAGACGGTTCGACATCGGCGCCCGCGGTAGCGACCGTCCTCGGCATGACCGTGTCGTCGATGACCGATGAGCTCAAGGCCAAATATTCCATCGATAATGAGGTGAAGGGCGCGGTGGTCACCGAAGTCGCGGCCGAGGGCGAGGCCGCGAACAAGCAGTTAGCACCTGGCGATGTGATCACCGAGGCGGGCGACAAGCCGGTCTTGGGCGCCGGCGATATTTCGACCCGCGTCAAGGAAGCGGCAGAGGCCGGAAAGCCCTCGGTCCTGGTGCTCGTGGCCAAGGGCGGCAAGCAATCGGAAATGCGCTTCATCGCCCTCAAGCTGAAGAAATAAGTGAAAGACATCCTCTCTCGCACGCGGGAGAGGAAAGGGGCCCATTGCGAAAGCGATGGGAAAGGTGAGGGTGCCTTGGTGAAGAAGCCCTCATCTTCCCATCCGCTTCGCGGAATGGGTCCCCTCTTCTCCCGTAAACGGGAGAAGACCACTAAAGCGCTCTGGGTCCGTTTAAGCCTTGCGGGCGGCTGACTGATACTTTCGCATGGGGGAGATCAGCCAAGCGGTCAGGTAAGGATCGTGACAGAGCCGTACACCATGCCTGCGGCAATGACGGCCGCCGCCGCCAGAATCGCATAAGCCCCCTTCGTCATTCCGGCGATGATTTTCTTGACATCGGCCCGGTCGTTGACATTCGGGAACGGAGTCTCCGGCACCGGCACCCCCAAAAACTTGCACAGCGGGTTCCAGCCCTGATCGGCGGAATATACAAGAAGCCGGCCGGCGGGCACCGCGGCCTTCACGTCTTCGATATGTTGCTGGTATTGGGCGATGGCATGATTGCGGTTCTCCATAGTGCCCTTGAGCGCGCGTTGACAGATGAGCTTTCGTGACATGTCGCCGAATTTCCGGGCGAAGGGAACGACCCATTCCAGCACTTTGAACTGCCAGACATTCTCGGTGAAGTAGATCGTGTCGATAGTGCTCTCATACCAGGCCTCGGC
>JBOHKD010000342.1:0-2219 GCA_050728895.1 Aestuariivirga sp. | reverse complement strand
GTGTTCGATGCGGTTTTGGCGCGCAGCGATCTGCTTCTGGGCGATGGGCGGAAAGTCCTCGAGTGCAGGCATGCGCTGACCTCTCTGTTGCGCCTGGCGAGCTGGTTCGTCATCGGTTTGGATCTCAGCCGCCGGCCGCCGCGCCGCGGCGATACGGGCCGCCATGGGGGCGGGCTGCTGCACCGGCTTTTTGATGGCCGCCGTCTGCTTGCCGGTGTAACCGAACACCTGGCGCGGGGCCGATGGCTCCTCGGCTGTGGCTTCTTGTGACTCCGGCTCGCCGGTTTCCGCCGTTGTCATGGCTTCGAAAGGAAGACCCGTGGCGACGACGGAAACGCGCATGGTTCCCTCCAGCGATTCATCGAAGGTAGCACCCAGGATGATGTTGGCTTCGGGATCGACTTCTTCGCGGATCCTTGTGGCGGCTTCATCGACCTCGTAAAGCGTCAAGTCCGGTCCGCCGGTGATCGAAATCAACAGGCCCCGGGCACCGCGCATCGAAACATCGTCGAGCAGCGGATTGGAAATGGCGGCTTCGGCGGCCTCGATGGCGCGCTTCTCGCCGGTGGCTTCGCCGGTTCCCATCATCGCCTTGCCCATCTCGCTCATAATGGCGCGGACATCGGCGAAATCGAGATTGATCAAGCCTTCCTTGGTCATCAATTCGGTAATCGAGGCGACACCGGAATAGAGCACCTGGTCGGCCATGGCGAAGGCCGCAGCGAAGGTCGTCTTTTCGTTGGCGACGCGGAACAGGTTTTGGTTCGGAATGACGATGAGCGTATCGACATGCTGGGCCAGGAGTTCGATGCCGCGTTCGGCGGTCGCCATGCGGCGGGCGCCCTCGAAGTGGAACGGCTTGGTAACGACGCCGACGGTGAGAATGCCCTGCTCCTTCGCCGCCCGTGCGATGACGGGTGCGGCACCCGTGCCCGTGCCGCCGCCCATCCCTGCGGTAATGAAGGCCATGTGAGCGCCGGCCAGATGATCGAGAATTTCGGAAAGCGCTTCCTCGGCGGCAGCCGCACCGATCTGCGGCTGGGAGCCTGCACCCAAACCTTGCGTCAAGGCCGTGCCCATTTGCACCCGGCGCTGGGCGGCATTTTGCATAAGCGCCTGGGCATCGGTATTGGCGACGACGAATTCGACCCCGTCCAGCCGGCTTTCGATCATATTGTTGACGGCGTTGCCACCGGCTCCACCGACACCGAAAACGGTAATGCGGGGTTTCAGATCCTGCAGATTAGGGACGGTAAGATTGATTGTCATAATTGGCGCCCGAGCAATGATTTGCCGGAGATCATGTTTCTTACCCAAATCATAACAAATGGTTAACGAACGCTAACCAACCCCCTCGAAATCGAAACAAATTGAGTCGAAACGGGGCGGAGACGTAAGAACGGGTTCAGAAACTTTCGGCGATCCAGCGGCCCATCTTGCGCATATAGCCCTGCTGGGCGTGTTCGATCTGGCGTGGCCGATGTTGCGGCAGGGCATGGCCCATGTCGGGGCGGAGCGTATATTTCAGGATCCCGGCAGCCACCGCAAATCCGGCGTTATGGGCGAATTCCGGCATCCCCGGCATGGCGGCGGGAAGGCCCAGCCTGACCTGCCGGTCAAGACATTGGCCCGCCGCTTCCCGCGCTCCCGTTAACTGGCTGGCGCCGCCCGTCAGCACCACGCGGCGCCCGGCGAAATGCGCCATGCCGGAAGCTTCCAGCCGGTCGCGGACAAGCTCGAAGATTTCCTCAAGGCGCGGCCGGATGATCCCTGTGAGGATGGATTTCGGCACCTTCTGCACGGTATCGACGCCGCGTTCGCCCAGCAGCGGCACGGCGATCATGTCCTGCTCATCGACATGGGAGGCAAGCGCGCTGCCCCACAGGGTTTTCATGCGCTCGGCATGAGCCACCGTGGTGGAAAGGCCGCGCGCGATATCGTTGGTGATGTGCTGGCCGCCCAAGGCAATGACATCGGAGAAAACCAGATTGCCATCGTGGAATATGGCGAAACTCGTGGTGGCGCCGCCCATGTCGATGAGGCTCACGCCAAGTGACATTTCATCCTCGGCCAATACAGCCCTGGCCGCCGCCAGCGGCGAGATCACGAAACCGGCCGTTGCCAGATGGGCGCGCTCGATGGCGAGCGCCATATTGCGCAAATGCGCAGGCTCGACGGTAACGGCGGCAAGTTCGACCATAAGATTTTCGCCATACATG
>JBOHKD010000341.1:0-2238 GCA_050728895.1 Aestuariivirga sp. | reverse complement strand
CTTTAACAATGCCCGGCACTTGCCGAAGAATTCCTTGTAGTGGTTGATACCCACATGCTCGAACATGCCGACGGAAACGATGCGGTCGAATTTCCCCTCAAGCGCACGGTAGTCGATCAGCCGGAATTGCGCCTTGTGGGCCACGCCACGCTGGGCGGCACGCTCGTTCGACAGCTGGTGCTGTTCTTCCGAAAGGGTGACGCCGATGATGTCGGCGCCGCAGATCTCGGCAAGATAGAGGCCGAGCCCGCCCCATCCCGAGCCGATGTCGAGAATTTTCATGCCGGGCTTGATATCGAGCTTGGCGGCGAGATGACGCTTCTTGGCAAGCTGGGCCTCCTCCAGCGAGGCGCCGGCGGTTTCGAAATAGGCACAGGAGTATTGCCGGTCGCGGTCGAGGAACAAATCGTAGAGCTGGCCTGAGAGATCGTAATGGTGCGCGACATTGGCCTTGGCCTTGCCCATCGGATTATACTGGTCGATCCGCTTGAAAGCCTTGCGAAGCTTGTAGAGAAGACGCGCCGCCGGGGGGTAGTCGGAGACATTGCCGGCATTGCGCATGATAAGGGCGATCATGTCGTAGACCGTGCCCTCCTCGATTTTCAACGTGCCGTCCATGTAGGTTTCGCCAAGGGCAAGATCGGCATCGATGGCGATCCGCCGGGCCGCCGCCTCGCTGGCGATCCTGATCGAGACCGGCGTTCCGGTTCCGTCGCCATAGGAATAGGTTTTGCCGGTAGGCGCTTTCACCCGCAGCGTGCCGGTTTTGACCACCATCGCAAATACACGGTCCAGCAACGCATACATCGCCAGCACTCCCGGATATTATTAAAGTCTAATACCGGAGCGGCCCTTGGGGCAAGAGGGCGTGGCGGCCTTACAGCGCGGCGGCGGCCTCAGCCTCGGTTTCCTGTTCAAACAGGGCCTCGGCGGCGGCGCGGACTTCGGCGCGCTCGGACACCGCACCCGTCAGCTTTTCACCCCGGGCCTGGGCTTGGGCCTCATCGGCCGAGCGGGCGACATTCACCGTGATCTTGACTTCGACCTCGGGGTGGGGGGCCACCGTTACCGTGTAAAGCCCGATGGTCTTGATCGGCGTATCCAGCAATACATGCGAGCGTTCGACCTTGAGGCCAGAGGCGGAGGCGGCTTCAGCGATATCGCGCGGGCTGACCGAGCCATAAAGCTGGCCGGATTCGCCGGCCTGGCGGATCAAGATGAAACTCTTGCCGTCCAGTTCCTTTGCTTCGGTCTCGGCGCCCGAGCGGCGCTCGGCATTGCGGGTTTCGAGTATGGCGCGGTCGCGCTCGAACTTGCTCTTGTTGGCATCGGTGGCGCGCAGCGCCTTGCCCCGGCGCAGCAGGAAGTTGCGGGCGAAGCCATCCTTCACCTTCACTACTTCGCCCATGTGGCCGAGCTTTGCCACGCGCTCCAGAAGAATGACTTCCATTTCCGCCGCTCCTATTTCAGCACGTAGGGAAGAAGGCCCAGGAAGCGGGCGCGCTTGATGGCCTTGGCCAGTTCACGCTGCTTCTTGGCGCAAACCGCGGTGATGCGGCTCGGCACGATCTTGCCGCGCTCGGAAAGATAGCGCTGGAGCAAGCGAACGTCCTTGAAATCGATCTTGGGCGCGCCTTCGCCGGTGAAGGGGCAGCTTTTCCGCCGGCGGAAAAACGGACGCCTTGCAGCTTGTTCGGTTGCCATCAGTTTGCCTCCGCTGCCGGTGTTTCAACGCTTTCATCGCGGCGCGGGCGGGGGCCACGATCTCCGCGTTCACGATCACCGCCAAAGCCGCGTCCGCCACCGCCGCCAAAGCCGCGTCCGCCACCGCCGCCAAAGCTGCGTCCGCCGCCGCCACCGAAGCCAAAGCCCCGGTCATCGCCGAAGCCTGAGCGCTCCTCGCGGTCGTCACGGCGGCGCATCTGGGCCGAGGGGCCTTCTTCCAGTTCTTCCACCTTGATGGTGAGGAAGCGGATGACATCCTCGCTGATCGACATCTGCCGCTCCATTTCGGCGACAGCCGGCGAGGGTGCGTCGATATTCATCAGCGTATAATGCGCTTTACGGTTTTTCTTGATACGGAAGGAAACCGATTTCACGCCCCAGTTTTCGACCTTGGCGACCTTGCCGCCACCAGCCGCGATGATCCCTTTATACTGCTCCACCAGCGCATCGACTTGCGCAGCGGATGCGTCCTGGCGCGTCAGAAATACGTGCTCGTAAAGAGCCATGTTTTGG
>JBOHKD010000340.1:0-2241 GCA_050728895.1 Aestuariivirga sp. | reverse complement strand
CAAGCGGAATCTGCTTGACCGAAACCCGGTCCTCCTCGCGTTCAAGCCGTGGCTCGTCTGTGGTTTCCACGGTGATGAAGACGAGGATGTCGTGCAGTACCCGGTTATGTTTGAGATTGTGCATCAAGGCGCTCGGCGCATAGATGGGATCGGTCTGCATGAATACGGCGGCACCCGCGACCCGCGTTGGCGTGCGCCTCTCAAGGCTTTCCAGCAGGCCAATTAATTCGATCGACTCGCGGCGGAGCCTGGCGGCGAGGGCGGCGCGGCCCTTCAGCCAGGTTCTCATGATCAGGATGATGGTGGCGCCGATCAGCACCGGCATGTAGCCGCCGCTGAAGAGCTTGAGGCCATTGGCGGCGAGGAATGTGAACTCAATGGCGAGGATCGCAAGGAGGGAGGGCAATACCAGCCACACCGGCAGACTGCGGGCTTTCCAGAAGAAGATGATGGCGAGGATCGAGTCGATCACCATGGAGGTGTTGACGGCGACGCCATAGGCGGCGGCAAGGTTCGACGAGGACTTGAACACCAGCACCAGGATCACAACGCCAAAGAGAATAAGCCAGTTGATCTGGCCGATATAGATCTGGCCCTGTTCGGTTTCGCTGGTGTGCGTGATGTTCATGCGCGGCAGGAGGCCCAGCGACATGGCCTGCTGGGCCATGGAAAAGGCGCCCGTGATGACCGCCTGACTGGCGATGACGGTGACCAGCGTGGCGAGAACGATTAGCGGCAGGAGCGCCCAGCCAGGAGCCATGAGGAAGAACGGGTTCTCCACCGCTTGCGGGTGAGCGATAATGAACGCGCCTTGGCCCAGGTAATTCAGCACGATGCCGGGAAACACGCAGGCGAGCCAGGCGACGCGGATCGGTTTCTTGCCGAAATGGCCCATGTCGGCATAGAGCGCCTCGCCGCCAGTGACTGCCAGGAACACGCCGCCAAAGACCAGGAGTGCGAGCCCCGGGCGTTCAACCAGCATGGCCGCGCCAGTAAGCGGATTGAAGGCATGGAAGATGCTGAGGTCATCGGCGATATGCACCGCGCCCATAAGTCCGATGACCACGAACCAGCCGGCGGTGACGGGGGCGAAATACGAGGCAACACCGGCGGCACCGCGATATTGGAACAGGAACAGCGTAACCAGAACCGCCACCGTCAAGGGTACGATGAAGTTCTCGAAACGGGGGTCGATGACCTGAAGGCCCTCCACCGCCGACAGCACCGATATGGCGGGCGTGATCATGGCATCGCCAAAGAAGAACGCGGCGCCGATGAGGCCGAGACCCAGCACCACTCCGCCCTTCCGCTTCAAAACGCTCTCGACCAGCACCACCAGCGAGAGGATGCCGCCTTCGCCGCGGTTGTCGGCGCGCATCAGCAGGATCACATATTTAATCGTGACAATGAGGATCAAGGCCCAGAGCAGGAGGGAGGCCACGCCAAGGACGGCGGGCTTCAGGTCGCCGCCCGCCTCCACAACCGGCCGCAATGCCTCACGCATGGCATAGAGGGGGCTCGTACCGATGTCGCCGAAGACAACGCCCAGCGAGGCGAATGCAAGCATGAGGGTCGACGGAGAAACCGGCTTTGAGTCTTGCGTGGCTGTATGTGCCATGGGAGCCCGATAACGGGCGGCTCCTTACAATACGGCGGGGTTCTATTGGGCCGTCACGACGGCGCGGCATTCAGCAGGAAGGGCCGACATAGTCAAGGGAGGCGCGGGCTTCGGAGGCTTCGCCTTGGGATCAAGCTTGGGCCACGGCTTGTTCCCCAACCAATAGGCGAGTTCGTCGCCACAGCCGGTGCCATCCTTGGGCCGCGCCGGCGCCTGGTTCCTGCAATTGGTCGAGCCTTTCGGGCAATTGATGCGAATGTGGAAATGGTAGTTGTGATTGTAATAGGGCCTGACCTTGGCAAGCCAGGACCGGTCGCCCTTGGCCCACTTGCACAGCTCGGCCTTGATCGGCGGATGCACGAAGATGCGCGCCACCTGGGGCTGAATCGCCGCGCGCTTGATGAGGCGGGCATGGGCTTCGGTCCACACCTTGCGATCGATCGACTTGCGGTCCTTGGTCACGACGGTGGCCTGAATGTCCTCGCGTTCCTTGTCCGACAACGTGCGGCTGGGCATGGGCGTCAGCCATATGTCAGCATCGAGACCCACCTGATGGCTGGCATGGCCTGAAACCATGGGGCCGCCGCGCGGCTGGGCCAGATCGCCCACGAGAAGGCCGTCCC
>JBOHKD010000339.1:0-2242 GCA_050728895.1 Aestuariivirga sp. | reverse complement strand
CACCGGCAATCTCGATGTGGGTCCATTGGCGCTCACCGATATTCTTGCCGCCACGTTCCTGAGCTGGAACGGGCTGCCGCCCAAACTCGATGCCTCTCTCGCCGAAGCCTTGCCGCTGGGTCTTGCCGGCGAAATCTGGATCAAGCCCAAGAGCCTCAAGGTCCACGACACCTTTACCGCCTCCGAGGCACAGATCGGCATCAGTGCGGCGCCAGGCGAAATCCATTTGGCAATGTTCGGCAAGGATCAAGCGGGCAAGGATGCCGCAATTGAGATCGGATCGCGCGGGAACGATGGCAATCGCATGATCGAGGGCAAGATTAAACTTCCCATCGATCTTTCACAGCAGTTGCGTCTCGCCGATGGCGGAGCCGTGGCGAATGGCAATGGCGCACTCGAACTTGGCTTCACCGCCAAGGGCCGCAGCCCCGGCGGGGCCATGGCGGAACTCCAGGGCAGCGGCTCCTACGATATCAAGGGTTTTGAACTTTTGCATATCTCGCCTGAGAATTTCGCCCGCGCGTTGGCCGAAGCCAAGGATGCGGCCGGAATCAACGCCGCTTTCGACGCCTTGCGGGGCGAAGGCGGGTTTGCCGCGGGCGATGCCAGGGGCTCGATCACCCTCGCCAATGGGGTCGCGGCCTTCCTGCCCTTCACCCGCGCCACGGAAGATGCCGTTGCCACGGTCAAGACTGTGGCCGAACCGGCGGACGGGCTCGTCGACATCTCCGTGATGCTGGCGCTGAAAGCCAGGGCCGGACTGCCCGCCATGGAAATTTCCTATTCCGGCCCGCCCACGGCGTTGGCCCGCGCCGAGGACAAGGCGGAACTCGTGTCCAGGCTTGGCTACGGGATCCTGCAGAAGGATGTGGCCGAACTCGAACGCATGCAACAGGAACAGCTACGGCTGGCGGCGGAGGAAGAAAAACTCAGGCAAGACGACGAAGCAAAACTTCAGGCCTATTACGCCCAGCGCGAGGAGGTGCAGTTGCGCCGCCGCGAACTGAAGGTTCATGCCGAGATGCGAGTCTTTGCGGCCGGACAATCGCGCCAGCAGATTGAAAGCCAGCACGCGGCCAACGCCGAGATCAATCGCGCCGAGATCAAGAAGAGGGCGCGCGAATTGCGCGTGCACCGGCGCCTGGCCGAACTTGAACAGCAACCGGATGCAATCGAAGTGGCGCCCTTGCCGCGCGCAAAACCTCGCAAGGCAGAGCGTGACGCACAGCCGGAGTTCCGCCTTCCCGCATTTTTACGGCGGCTGGCACGCCCGCAAAAAGATAAATAATTTAGCACTCTGGCCGGTCTGGGTGGCCGCCTCAAGGGCGGCCATGGAGAGTTAGGCTTTTCTCTGCAAAAGCCACACGCGGATGGCGCTCGACAGGTTTCGCCCTCCCCGCGCGGTATCGATTTCAGCAACGAGGCCCGCCAGGGATTTCTTGCGGGTAGCGGCGGCTTGGGCAAGCGCCTCCCAGAATTCCGGCTCGAGCGAGAGCGAGGTCCGATGCCCCGCGATGGTCAGCGAGCGCTTGAAGTCTTTAGCCATTTTTCGTCATGGCCGTGCTTGTCACGGCCATCCTCTTTGACAGGCTTGCGGTCTTTGGATTGCTCCCAAGAAGATGGCCGTGACAAGCACGGCCATGACGAAAGGAGGAAAAGAGTAAACGCGCTAGTCTTCGATCTTGTGGCCATCGAGGCGTTTCTCCGCGTGATCGCGTTCTGCCTTGGCGATTCGGCGCTCATTTTTTGATCTACCGTATTTCGCCCGGTTTTCGGCTGCGGCGGATTCCTTGTCAGCAAACGCTTTCCGCTTGCGGTGAAGCTTCAGGCTGACGACATCGCCGGTCATTTGGGTCCGATCATATCCTCGGGGCGGACGATGCGGTCGAAATCGGCGGCGTCGATACCGTCCTTGATCGCTTCCTCGCGCAGACCCGTGCCGTTCTTGTGGGCAGCCTTGGCGATCCTGGCGGCGCGGTCGTAACCATATTTCGGCGCCAGCGCCGTCACCAGCATGAGGGAACGCGACAGCGCCGCCTTGATATTGTCTTCGCGCGCCTCGATGCCCTTTACGCAATTGTCGGTGAAACTCGCTGCCGCATCGGCCATGAGGCGGACCGATTGCAGGAAATTGTAAGCCATCACCGGATTGAAGACGTTTAACTCGAAATGCCCCTGGCTTCCGGCGAAGGTCAGGCTCGCGTGATTGCCGAAGATCTGCACGCAAACCATCGTCAGTGCT
>JBOHKD010000338.1:0-2248 GCA_050728895.1 Aestuariivirga sp. | reverse complement strand
GCATGTGGGTTTCAGCAAGGTCTCCAATATCCGCCTCGCCCGCACTGCCGATCGCTGGGACGAATTCATGTATTATGCCGGGGTCGCCGAAACCATCGGCGTCAATGTCAACCGGCTGACCTCTGCCCAAGTGAAAGACATCTGGCCCCTGTGCGATACCGACGGCATAATCGGCGCCATCCAGCATCCCGACGACGGTTATATCCAGCCGGCCGACCTGACGCAGGCACTAGCAAAGGGTGCCCGCGCGCGAGGCGCGGAAATCTATCGCAACACCGTCGTTACCAGCATCGAACAGAAGCCCAACGGCGAGTGGATAGTGAAAACCGACAAGGGCGACATCACCTGCGAGCATGTGGTTTCCTGCTCCGGCAATTTTGCGCGGGCGACCGGTGCCATGGTTGGCCTCGACATTCCGGTAATCCCCGTCGAGCATCAATATATCGTCACCGAGCCCCATCCGCTGATCCAGGAGCGCCAGACCAAGGGCCTTCCGGAAATGGGAGTGCTGCGCGAAGCCGATTCGAGTTGGTATCTGCGCGAGGAAAATGGCGGGCTCCTCCTCGGCGTTTACGAGAAGGGGGCGCCCTGCTGCTACATGAACGGGCCTTCCGAGCAGAGCGAATATGAGCTTTTCCAGGAAGATTTGGACCGGCTCGGGCCCTATATCGAAACCGCCATCGCGCGCGTTCCGGCGTTTGGCGAGGCCGGCATCAAGAAAGTCTACAACGGCGCCATTGCCTATACGCCGGATGGCTCGCCCATCATCGGCCCCGCCTGGGGCAGAAAGAACTTCTGGCTCAATGAAGGCCATTCCTTCGGCGTCACCGCGGCGGGCGGCGCCGGTTGGCAGTTGGCGGAATGGATCGTCGATGGCGAACCCACGATCGACATGATGGGCGTCGATCCGCGCCGCTTCGGGCCCTATGCCACGCAGGGTTATCTCAAGCGCAAGAACGAAGAAGCCTACGCAAATGTTTTCACTCCGCACTATCCGGACGAAGAGCGCATCGCCGCCCGGCCCTTAAGGCGCACGCCCTGCTATGACCGCATGAGGCATCTAGGCGCGGTGTTCGGCTCCATCTATGGCTGGGAGCGTCCGGGTTGGTTTGCGCCCAAGGATTATTCGCTCTCAAAAAATGAGCTGGCCACGCCAGATTTTCTTGCCTCGCACAATCACGCAGCCCCAACCGAGGATGGCCGCGTGGTCGAGAAGTGGTCCTTCCGGCGTTCGAACTACTTTCGATTTGTCGGCGGGGAATGCCGCAATGTGATGACCAATGTCGGCCTCCAGGATATGTCGGCCTTTGCCAAGATGGAAATATCCGGCCCCAAGGCGAGAGAGTGGCTCGAGTCCATTTTGGCCAACCGAATTCCGAAGAAGATGGGCCGGGTGGCGCTTTGTCACTTGCTTACGCCCCTGGGCGGCGTGCGTTCGGAGTTCACCGTTTATGAATGGACGCCGGGGCGCTTCTATCTCGTCTCGGCGGGCGCCTATGAACGCCATGATCACGATGTGCTGCGCAAACTTGCGCCTGCCGATGGATCGGTGCGTCTTAACGCTATCACCACGCGGTTAGGCGTGCTGGTGCTCGCCGGTCCCAATTCCCGCAAGGTGCTGCGGAAGCTCACCGGCGCGGACCTTTCCAACGGCGCCTTCCCATGGCTTTCGGGCAAGGAGATCAGCGTCGGCACCACCACGGCGCATGCGTTGCGGGTAAATTTCGTCGGTGAACTGGGCTGGGAATTCCATCACCCAATCGAACAGCAGGTGGCCCTGTTCGATCACCTCATGGAGGCCGGGAAAGAGTTTGGCATCCGTCCCTATGGCATCAAGGCCATGGGGTCGCTGTCAATCGAAAAGAGCTACCGCCTTGTGCCGCGCGAGCTTTCCATTGAGTATTCGGCGTATGAATCGGGGCTGGACCGTTTTGTACACCCGAACAAAGGTCAGTTCATCGGCCGCAATGCGTTGGTGGCGGGACGCGCCAAGGGCCTTAACTGGAACTTTGTCACCATGGAAATCCACAGCGTCACCGATACGGATTCCGACGCCCGCGGTTCCGAGCCGCTCTACGCCAAGGGCAAACTTGTAGGCCGCGCCACCAATGGCGGCTTCGGCTGGCGCGTGAACAAATCGCTGGCGCTCGGCATGGTAAAGCCCGAGTTCGCCGCCACCGGCACCGAACTCGAGATCAAGATTCTCGGCAAGATGTTCAAGGCCACCGTAATCCCCGAAAGCCCCTAC
>JBOHKD010000337.1:0-2249 GCA_050728895.1 Aestuariivirga sp. | reverse complement strand
GTGCTGGATCGGTCCAAGTCTTCCACACCAGTTCACGCGGCGCGTCAAATACCCGCTCCAGCACATAGATCGGCAAATCGCTCATTCTAGACGCCCTTTCGCCTCAGCTTTTTTCAACTCTTCCAACAGGCCATCGAGTTGATCGAAGCTCGACGACCAGAACTGTTTGAACTCTTCGAGCCAATTCACCGCCGCCGCCATCGGCTCAGCTTTCAGCCGCGCTGGCCTGCGCTGTTTGTCGATATCCCGCTCGATCAACCCCGCCCGTTCCAGCACTTTCAGGTGCTTCGACACCGCCGGCTGGCTCATCTCAAACGGCGCGGCAATCTCATTCACCGATGCCTCGCCAGCCGCCAGCCGGGACAGAATCGCCCGCCGTGTCGGATCGGCAAGCGCGGCAAAAACCACGTTGAGATTCTGTGGTTGAGTTACATAACCAAATCGTTCCATAACGATATGATTATATACAAGACTCAGCCACGTCAACATTTTTTTGCAGTATCATTTTAGAAGAGCAGGCTATCTCGGCCTCGTCCACGTCGTCTCATGCCAAATGTGGGCGAAGAGCCTTATCAACAGAGCCTAGAGCGGAATGATTTTAAGTTGAACCGTACCTTTGTCCCCCTCCCACCTGTGGGGAGGGGTTAGGGGTGGGGGTCTGGGACTATGAGCAGCAAGAGGAGCAACAAAACTTGCAACACCGGAGCAACCCCCACCCTTTATCCTGCCGGCCGCGTTCGCGGCGCTCGCAAGAGCTCGCCCCCAACAAGGGGGAGGGAGAATATGACGGCGATTCGCTTTGAAGTCATTCCGCTCTAGCAAATTGCCGCAGATAGGCGGCAAGTCCGACCGTTGAAGAATCTAAATATTCTGTCCCCTTTTTACCTTCGATGACGGGCGCGAGCGCCGTGGCAAGTTCCTTGCCGAGTTCGACACCCCATTGGTCGAAAGCATTAATGTTCCAAATCGCCGCTTCAACGAAAACGCGGTGCTCATGGAGCGCCATGAGACGGCCGAGTGTTTCGGGATCGAGCCTTTGGTAGGCAAGCGTTAGCGAAGGCCGGTTGCCGGGGAATACCCGGTGTGGCGCCAGGCGCTTCGCCTCGGCCTTGCTCTTGCCCATGGTGAGAAGCTGGGCTTGCGCCTCTCGCAGCGTGCGGCCTTGCATCAGTGCCTGGGATTGCGCCAGGCAATTGGCAATGAGCAGCCTGTGGTGCTCGTCCATTCCGGTCTCATGGGACTTCGCGGCGATCATGAATTCGACGGGAACGATGTCCGTTCCCTGATGCAGGAGTTGGAAGAAAGCGTGCTGGCCGTCGGTTCCGGGCTCGCCCCAGACGACCGGACCGGTGGCAATTTTGGCCGGGCTGCCATCCCTCGTCACTCGCTTGCCATTCGATTCCATATCGAGCTGTTGCAGATAGGCGGGAAAGCGCGACAGGCGCTGGTCATAGGGAATGATGGCGCGCGAGGGATACTTGCAGACATTGCGATGCCAGATGCCGATAAGGCCCATGAGTATCGGCAGGTTTTCGCGCACCGGCGCCTCGCAAAAATGCCGGTCCATTGCGTGTCCGCCATCGAGGAAGCGGCCGAAATTCCCGGCACCAATGGCAATCATCAGCGGCAGGCCTATGGCCGACCAGAGAGAATAGCGTCCCCCTACCCAGTCCCAAAAACCGAACGTCCGCGACTCGTCGATGCCGAAGGCCTTGACCTTGCCGATCGCCGTGGAGATCGCCGCGAAATGCGAGCCGACCGCCGCCTCGCCCAGTTTCTCCGTGATCCATTGCCGCGCCGTCCGCGCATTGGTCATGGTCTCGATGGTGGTGAAGCTCTTGGACGCAATCAAAAACAGCGTCGTTTCGGCATTGAGCCTTCGCAAGGTATCGGCGATATGGGCGCTGTCGATGTTGGAAACAAAGTGCAGGCGCGGGCCGTCGTGATAGGGTGCCAGCGCCAGGGTTGCCATGGCGGGACCGAGGTTGGAGCCGCCGATGCCGATATGAACCACGTCGGTGATTGCGCCGGCTCGAACCTCAGCCGAAAAGCGGCCCATTTGATCGAACACGGCATTCACATCCGGCATGACGTCGCGTCCATCCACAAGCACCGGAACATTTGAGCGGTTGCGAAGTGCCGTGTGCAGAACCGCGCGGCCCTCGGTCGTATTGATAATGTCGCCTGCAAACATTCGATCGCGTTTGCCCGCCACATCCGCCGCTCCGGCGAGATCGGAGAGAAGCTTC
>JBOHKD010000336.1:0-2251 GCA_050728895.1 Aestuariivirga sp. | reverse complement strand
CATAGGAGGGATCGATCATCTGGGCGATGCAATCGCTGATCGGAAGATATTCTGAATTCGGCATGTGGAACCAGCGGCGGAATTCCGACGTCGGAATGCCGCCGGCAAGATATATATCGAGCACCATGCGGCTGAAGGAATGCAGGTTCTCAGGCAGGCACATCCTGATTCTGGCGGTGTCCATCAAAACGGTAAATTGCGCCAATATCGCCCCCGCGCCAAGGCAAATTTGGGGGTCTCTCTCTACATCTCTTCGTGACCGGCAGGGCTCGGAGACTTAACCGCTAGGGCACAATGCCGCCGCTTTCCCTCCGAAGTTTCAACGCAGTTGTTGCGCAGGTTTGCGCTTGCCGGCCACCGCCGATATGTTAGCTTTGCTGGCACGGCCGAAACAGGATTTCCGGGAGAACACTGAACATGACGGCGTCAAAGATCACGCTATTACTAACCGGCGTTGCCTTTTCGGCAATGATTGGCACGGCTTCCGCCCACGATCCATCGGGCAAGGGCGGCCTTCCGGTAGCCTATACGAAACGCATGATCGAGGCCATGAAAGCCCTCGAAACTATGGACAACTCCGATGCGGCGAAGGGCATCTATAGCCGGCTGGTTCAGTGGACGCCGACATATGCGAAATTGCGCGTCTGTTTCATGGGCGGCACCAATGAGTCGAATGCCAAGGTGGCGGAAATCGCCAACAGGTGGTCGGACGATCCGGGCATGGGCCTGAAACTCGATTTCGGGAAAATGTCCAAACCGCGCATGTGTAAACCCGGCGCGCGCGAGTCGCAGATTCGCGTTTCCTACGACAAGCCGGGGTACTGGTCGCAACTTGGACAGAACAGCGTCGTGTACACCGCTCAAGAAGAGCCTTCGATGAATCTGGAAGGCATGGACGCCAATCCTGCGGCACTCGACAATCCTGAAATACAGGGTGTCATCTTGCACGAGTTCGGCCATGCCATGGGCTTCCTGCATGAACACCAAAGTCCAGCGGCCACGTGCGGCAATGAGTTCAATTGGGAATACATCACCAAATATCTGAAGGGACCGCCGAACCAGTGGGACGATGAAACCATCAAGTTCAATCTGGCGCCTTTTGCGGGCGAAGACCTGATGCTGACGGACTTCGACGCCAAATCGGTGATGCTGTATTCCTTCCCGCCGGAGTATTATGTGAACGGCGACAAGAGCACTTGCTACATTCCGAAATCCAACGACGGCATTTCGGAGACGGACCGGGTGACGATCAACTACATGTATCCGGCTGATGCGAACGCCCGCATCAAGAACTTCGAGCAAAGCAAGGCCCAGTTCATGGCGGTCTGGGACAAGGCGAAGGCAGAGGGCACGACCAAATCTGTCGGCCTCAACTTCGAGGAGGCCTATTTCGGCGCCAAAGGTGTGGCCGCCGACGCAGCCGACGAATAATAGATACAAAAGAAGATGCCCGGATCAAGTCCGGGCATGACGAAGTGGCATTGTGCTTCCGCCTCATTCTCGTCATGGCCGGGCATCGTCCCGGTCATCTTCTTATTCATGTGCTGAGGCCCCGGTTCCGCCGGGGCTTTTTGTTTGCCCGGGAACTGGCTAGTTTACGGCCATGCGCAAAATTGTGCGGCACATCATCGGCGAGGGCGATACGGCTCGTCACCGCATCGAGACGGCCATCATCACCATTGTCGCGGCACTTGTCATGCTGACCGGCGTTGGCCAGCGGATTGTCGATTCGCATGGTAATCTCGGCGATGCCGATCATTTGGCGGCCCTGTCGCTGGTGATGTCGGGGGTTCCCCGCGACGCCATACCGGTTACATTCCTCGATGTCGATGACAAGACGCGGCGTTCATGGGGGGCCACGGGCAGCACGCCGCATGCCGCGCTGGCCCATCTCGTGAGCCAAGCCGCGGACAATGGCGCGGCAGCGATCCTGCTTGATTTCGATCTGACGCCAGCATTCGACGGCCAAGCCGCCGATCCCGATCTCGCAGGCCTGTTGCAGAATTATCCGGCTAATGCGCCGGAACTTCTGCTGGCGCGCAAGATACATTTCGTTCGTGGGCCAGCGGCGGGTGGTGGAAAGGAAGTGCAGGCCGCCTCCGCCGCGATCACCGCCTATGACGGCGATGCGGCGGGCAAACCCAACATCCGCTGGGTGACGACGCTCAACGACATCGGCAAGGACCGATCGGTGCGGCGGATCAAGCTGTGGCAGACGGTTTGCGACGGCGCCTCGGGGCTAGCCTATCCC
>JBOHKD010000335.1:0-2252 GCA_050728895.1 Aestuariivirga sp. | reverse complement strand
GGGCAGGCCCGCCATGATCTCGAACAGCTCGGTGAAATCGCGGCGCTGCATCGGCAGGATCTTGGCCAATGCGGCGCGCCGTCCGGCTTCGGTGTCGGCGAGGATCATCTCGCGCACCGCGACGATGCGGTCAGTCTCGAAGAACATGTGCTCGGTGCGGCAGAGGCCTATTCCTTCCGCGCCGAAATCGCGCGCCGTCCTGGCATCGAGCGGGGTTTCGGCGTTGGCCCTCACCATCATGCGCCGCACCGCGTCGGCCCAGGTCATGAGGGTTGTGAAATTGCCGGAAAGGGAGGGCTTGATGGTTGCCACTTCGCCCTTGATCACCTGGCCCGTCGAGCCGTCGATGGTGATGATGTCGCCCTTTTTGAGCACCAGGCCAAGCGAGCTCATGGTTCCCGCCTGATAGTCGATGCGGATCGAGCCCGCGCCCGAAACGCATGGCTTTCCCATGCCGCGCGCGACGACGGCGGCGTGCGAGGTCATGCCGCCCCGCGCCGTCAGAATGCCCTCGGCCGCGTGCATGCCGTGAATATCCTCGGGGCTGGTCTCGACCCGCACGAGAATGACCCTGCGGTGCAAAGCCTTGAGGCGTTCGGCTTCGTTTGAGGTGAAGACGATCTCGCCCGATGCGGCACCCGGCGAAGCTGGCAGGCCCGTGGCGATCACGTCGCGCTTCGCTTTGGGATCAAGGGTCGGATGCAGCAACTGATCGAGGGAAGAGGGTTCGATCCGCAGGATCGCCTCCTCCTTCGTAATCAAACGCTCATGGGCCATATCGACGGCAATCTTGAGTGCCGCCGAGGCGGTGCGCTTGCCGGTGCGGGTTTGCAGCATCCAGAGCTTTCCCTCCTGGATGGTGAATTCCAGATCCTGCATGTCGCGGTAATGATTTTCGAGCTTGTCAAAGGTCGCCCGCAATTGCTTGAAAGTAGCGGGCATGAGCGCTTCGAGCGAGGGCGCATTGGAGCCTGCTTCCTTGCGGGCCTTCTCGGTAATGTTCTGCGGCGTGCGGATACCCGCCACCACATCCTCGCCTTGGGCGTTGACGAGGAATTCGCCATACAGAGCCTTCTCGCCGGTCGAGGGGTTGCGGGTGAAGGCAACGCCAGTGGCCGATGTCTCGCCCATATTGCCGAAGACCATGGCCTGGACGTTGACCGCCGTGCCCCAGTCCTCGGGGATGTTATTGAGTCTCCGGTAAGTGATGGCGCGCGCCGATATCCAGGACTGGAATACCGCGCCCACCGCGCCCCATAGCTGTTCATGCACATCCTGGGGAAACGGTTTCTCCGTATGTTCGCGCACCACTTCCTTGTAACGGGCGATGAGCGCCAGCCATTCATCGGCTGAAATCTCGGTGTCGAGAGTATAGTCTTTCTCGTCCTTGTAGCCGCCGAGAATTTCCTCGAATTCGGCGTGATCGACGTTCAATACCACGGAGGAATACATGGAGATGAAGCGGCGGTAGCTGTCATAGGCGAAACGCCGGTCTTTGGAGCGCGACGCAAGACCCTCGACGGTTTCGTCGTTGAGGCCGAGATTGAGGACCGTATCCATCATGCCCGGCATGGAGGCCCTGGCGCCGGAGCGCACCGACACCAGCAACGGCTTGACGCGGTCGCCGAATTGCGATCCCACGAGTTTGCCCACTTCGGCCAATGCGGCTTCGGCTTCCTCGCGCAACCCGTCCGGGTACTGACGATTATTCCCCGTGAAGCGGTTGCAAACCTCGGTGGTGATGGTGAAGCCCGGTGGAACCGGCAGGCCAAGATTGGCCATCTCGGCGAGGTTGGCGCCCTTGCCGCCGAGCAGCGCCTTCATATCCGCCTTGCCTTCGGCTTGACCGCCACCGAAACGATAGACGCGCTTTTCCGCCATGTCCGATTCCCGTTATGCGCGAGGCAACAATCACGCTGTGACGGCGCGGTCAAGTGGCGATGCCGGTTTCCGGTTGCGGCCGATGAGAAGCCACAGGGCAATCGCCATGTTCAGAAGATTAAAGGCGATGCCGTTCAGGAAGGCGGCCTGGTAGGAGCCGGTCAAATCGAAGATCTTGCCCGACATCCAGCCGCCCAGCGCCATGCCAAGCACAGTGGCCGTGAGCACCAGACTGATGCGGGTTGCGGCTTGCCGCGCCGGGTAATGATCGCGGACGATCAGCGCATAGCTCGGCACGATGCCGCCCTGCGCCAGACCGAAGAAGGCTGAAACAATATAAAGCGAGGCCAGACCGTCGAAGGGAATGTAGA
>JBOHKD010000334.1:0-2264 GCA_050728895.1 Aestuariivirga sp. | reverse complement strand
ATCAGGAACACATCCTTGTCGCGGCGCATTTCCTCGGACATGGCCTCGCGGATCGCCTCGCGGACCGTCATGGCGACCATCTCGGTCCCTTCGGGGATATCGGGATCGGAAAGTGCCCCCTCACCCGGCGTGCTTCGCACGCCACCCTCTCCCGCAGGGGGAGAGGGAGATTGATCCAGACTCTTACTTCCCTCTCCCCTTGCGGGAGAGGGTGTCGCGGGCTTGTCCGCGACGGGTGAGGGGCCATCCGCCTCGCCAATAACAGCAATCGGCGTATTCACTTTCACATTCTCGGTACCGGCGGGAACCAGGATGGCGGTGAGCGGTCCCTCGTCGATTGCTTCCACTTCCATCGTCGCCTTGTCGGTTTCGATCTCCGCAAGCACATCGCCGGATTTCACCTTGTCGCCGACATTCTTGAGCCACTTGGCAAGCTTGCCCTCCTCCATGGTCGGCGACAGGGCGGGCATGAGGATATTGGGCATCGCGTTTTTCTGTCCTCACGCTGTCTTGTAGATGTCGGTATAGAGTTCGGAGGCGTCCGGCTCCGGATCGCCTTGGGCGAATTCCGCCGCCTGGATCACGACCGCGCGTATCTCGGAGTCGATTTTCTTCAGTTCCTCTTCCGTCGCAACAGCCCCTTTCAGCATGCGCGCCTTCACCTGCTCGATCGGATCGTGCTCCTCGCGCATCTTCTGGACTTCTTCC
This sequence comes from Aestuariivirga sp., assembly GCA_050728895.1. Classification (GTDB taxonomy): domain Bacteria; phylum Pseudomonadota; class Alphaproteobacteria; order Rhizobiales; family Aestuariivirgaceae; genus Aestuariivirga. The sequence continues at coordinate 1,556 of JBOHKD010000334.1, read as the reverse complement.
TTGGCGCGATATTTGGCCGGGTCCGACATCGAATGGCCGCGGTAGCGGTAGGTGTTCATCTCTAGAATGTAAGGCCCCTCGCCGCCACGGCAGTGTTCGACCGCCCTGCCGCCAGCGGCCTTCACGGCGCGCACATCCATGCCGTCCACCTGTTCGGATGGGATTCCGAAAGCAGCACCGCGCTCGCCCAGATGTTCCGACATGGCGGTGGAGCGTGGCGCCGCGGTGCCCATGGCGTAGCGGTTGTTCTCGATCACGAAAATAACCGGCAGCTTCCAGATCGACGCGATGTTGAAGGTTTCGTAGACCTGACCCTGGTTCGCCGCGCCATCGCCAAAGTAAGTGACCGACACATGATCGTTGCCGCGATATTTGTTGGCAAAGGCAAGCCCCGCGCCCAATGGCACCTGGGCCGCGACGATGCCATGGCCGCCGAAGAACTGTTTGTCGCGGCTGAACATGTGCATGGAGCCGCCCTTGCCCCTGGAATAGCCGTTGCGCCTGCCGGTGAGTTCGGCCATGACGCCCTTGGGGTCCATGCCGCAGGCCAGCATGTGGCCATGGTCGCGGTAGGAGGTGATGACCTGGTCGCCATCTTTCTGGGCCATTTGCAGCCCGACGACGACCGCCTCCTGGCCGATATAGAGATGGCAGAAACCGCCGATGAACCCCATGCCGTAAAGCTGGCCCGCCTTTTCCTCGAAACGGCGGATCAGCAGCATGCTGCGATAGGCTTGCAGCTCTTGTTCGGCGGTGAAACCGCCATTTTTGGGTTCTTTGGAATCGGGTTTTCCACCCTTGGCCGCCTTGCGCGAAATATACGCCGACTTGACCGCCATGCGAGCCTCCCTCCGGTGTCATGCCTGTAAAGATAACAGTAAAGGCTTGAGAAGGCTTGTCAATTCACCGATCAGCCGGAATTCGGTTGAACTCAAGGATTCTCTTGGGGAATTTCGCTCTGCTCCATTACGACAACGTCACCGGGTGCGGCCATTTCGAGTTGCGCGCGGGCGAGTTCGTCGAGGAGATCGGGGTCGATGCTCTCGGGCCGCAACAGGGCGACCTTGTTCTCCCGAAGGAGGCGTTGCTTTTCGAGTGCCGCATATTTGTCCCCGAGGCTTGCCGCTTGGGCCACCAGCCTGTCGCGGAAAGCATAGCCGCGCGGCCCCTTGGACGCATGCCAGCCAAAATAGCCAAGCAGCGCGGTGCAGACACAGGTCACGGTGAAATCGAATCGGCGTGAGCGCATCGGGGATATCCTGCCAATGATTTTGCAGCATTCCCGCGAGTCGGTTAACAAGTCGTGACGGAATTTCCGTATTAAAGGGCTTGATCTTCGCCTTGATCGAGCCGATGTAACTCACGGAGTTACCTAAATGCTATCCAGCAGCCGATTCATTGTCGCCATCCATGCCATGAGTGTGCTTGCCCGCCATCATGGCAAGGGGCCGGTGTGCTCGGCCGCCGTTGCCCAAAGCGTTCATACCAATCCCGTGGTGATCCGGCGCCTGATGAGTGAACTCGAAAGGGCCAAGCTGGTGCGCTCCGTGGCTGGC
>JBOHKD010000333.1:0-2278 GCA_050728895.1 Aestuariivirga sp. | reverse complement strand
CCGAGCAAGAGATCGACGCGATGACCCGCTGGGTCGTCGAGAACCTCGGCCCCGAGGTGCCGATGCACTTCACCGCTTTCCATCCCGACTGGAAGATGATGGATAAGGCACACACCCCGCCCGCCACCCTCACCCAGGCGCGCGACATCGCGCTACGCAACGGCGTTCGCTATGCCTATACGGGCAACGTGCATGATAAGGCCGGGGGCAGCACCTATTGCCACCGGTGCGGGACCACGCTTATCGGGCGCGACTGGTATACGCTCAGCGATTGGAACCTGAGCACCGGCGGGCGCTGCACCGCCTGCGATACGCCGTGCCCGGGTGTCTTCGAGCCGCGGCCGGGGCGTTGGGGCGCGCGGCGCCTGCCCGTGCGCCTCCGGGACTTCGAGGCTTGACGCACAGCCAAAACCGCGTTTGCGCCGCTGACGCGAATATCGTGGAAACCGTTCCCTATTCCGCATTCAAGATAATTTATGTATATTATAGGCGGGCAAGTTGTATCTGTTCGCTGCCAGATGTAAATTGCCTTAAGAAAGTCGAGCCGATAAAAACCGGGAAAAGCGGTTTTCGTCGTTTAACCTAAACTATAACGAACCGGAAGGAGGTACGATTATGGGCGATGCTGGAATGTGGGTATTGTTATCTTTAGCCGTTGTCTGCTTGGGCGCGCTAGTCGTGGTCAACAGATAGCATCAAAAAGCAGAGGGTTGGCGACAACCCTCTGCGACCTACTCTCGCCGCACGGCTGGCGCTCGTCAGCCGGAATTCTTCGAGCGCGCATGAATCCTGGTTTTCCGAGGGATTTCTGCTAAGAGGACAACACCTAGCTGTCGCGGCGCCGCCGCTTTCTCGCCCTGTGGCGCGCTACCACTGGGGCATCCAATTACGTGATTGGAGTCTGTGGCGCGCTGGGTCTCATCGCTTCTGGCTTAGTCTTAGGCGCGAGCGCCGCCCTGGCGCTCGATTGCGGCAATCCAGACCAATTGTCGCACCTGTCTGGCCATGGCTCCCTACCGCCGCACGGCTCTTCAAGGCTCTTGATGAGATCTAAGCCCAGCCGGACAGCAATTGCGCATGGCGGAAACATCCGACAATATGGTCATTGACCATGCCCATCGCCTGCATATGCGCATAACAGATGGTCGAGCCCGCGAACTTGAACCCGCGTTGGATGAGATCCTTGCTGAGCGCGTCGGACTGAGCACTACGGGCGGGAAGCTCGATGATGCTGCGCCAGTGGTTGTGCTTAGGTGTGCCGTCCACGAAGCCCCAAATATACGCATCAAAGCTCCCGAACTCGCTTTGAACGCGCAAAAACGCCCGCGCGTTATTGATCGCGCCTTCTATCTTGCGTCGGTTGCGGATAATGCCAGGGTTTTCGAGCAACCTGGCGATCTCATGCGCGCCGTAGTTGGCCACGGTCGTTGGATCGAAGTTTTCGAAGGCGACGCGGTAATTCTCACGTTTTCTTAGCACCGTGAGCCAGCTCAGGCCCGCTTGGGCGCCTTCGAGCACGAGAAATTCGAATAATCTGCGGTCCTCGTGCACCGGAACGCCCCACTCGGTATCGTGATAGCCGATGTACAAGACATCCGACAGGGCCCAGGGGCAGCGTACGGGCTCGCGGTGCCCGCCGTTTCCGATCTCTGTCATTGGCCAGACAAGGCTCCGTCAATAGCGTAGGAACCCCGGGCCGTACCCGCCCGCCGCTCCATGCCTCCTAGCAAAATTGCGATTCCGCTCGAAGCGTCGCGGCGGAGAGCGGCTGTTCGACCGCGCCTGCCGTCTTGTCCGGCTATCGTGATAAATTTTTCGATCCCGGCTCAAGTCATTGTAGTAAGGGCGATTAGGAACAGGTTGTTCCTGAGGATAGACGTAGGTTCCGTTCTCACGGTAGTAACCCCGCACCCGGGTCTTGTCCCGGTAAGGATTAATGCTTCGATCCGGGCTCACGTCCTTGTGATAGGAACGATTGGGCGTCGGTTCTTTATGAGGATGGACGTAGGTTCCGTCCTCTGTGTAATGCCCCGGAACATAGGTCTCCAGTGCGCTCAATTGCACCGGTAGGACAAGCACGCTCAAACATGCGATTCCGAACACGCGTTTCATAGTGACCTCCGTGCATTGCACGTTGTTGTCCTTGTTCGCTCGTCAAAAGGTTAGCGAAGTAATCGGCCCGCCCGCGCCGCAAATCGTTCCGAAGAAACATGTGGCGCGTTGGACGACGGCGTGGCAATGTGGAACGTGGCGCCGGGGAAGACCGGAGCAGCAATGG
>JBOHKD010000332.1:0-2278 GCA_050728895.1 Aestuariivirga sp. | reverse complement strand
TGTCGGCGCCGAGGTGAAAGAGGGCCAGACGCTGCTGGTTATCGAAGCCATGAAAACGATGAACCAGATTCCCGCGCCGCGTGCTGGGCGGGTCACGCATGTTTTTGTCACCAATGGCCACCCGGTGGAATATGGCGAGCCGCTGGTGATCATCGAGTAAATCATGTTCGACAAAATCCTCATCGCCAATCGCGGCGAGATCGCCCTTCGGGTGCTCAGGGCTTGCCGCGAACTCGGCATTCCCTCCGTGGCTGTCCATTCCACCGCCGATGCCGAAGCCATGCATGTGCGCCTGGCGGACGAAAGCGTGTGCATTGGCCCGGCCCCGGCGCGCGGCAGTTATCTCAATATTCCGGCAATTGTTGCCGCCTGTGAAATCACCGGTGCCACCGCGGTGCATCCGGGTTACGGGTTCTTGTCGGAGAACGCCAGTTTCGCCCAAATACTCACCGAACATGGCATCAAGTTCATCGGCCCCAGCGCCGAGCACATCGCCGTCATGGGCGACAAGATCGCGGCCAAGCGCACCGCCAGGGAACTCGGCATTCCCGTGGTGCCGGGCTCGGAGGGCGGGGTTTCCGATGCCGCCGAGGCCAAGCGCATCGCCCGCGATATCGGCTATCCCGTGATCATCAAGGCAACCGCCGGCGGCGGTGGACGCGGCATGAAGGTGGCGCGCTCGGAAGAGGATCTCGAAATCGCCCTGGGCACGGCCCAGTCGGAAGCCAAGGCCGCCTTCGGCAATGGCGATGTCTATATCGAGAAATATCTGGAGAAGCCGCGTCACATCGAAATCCAGGTGTTGGGCGATGGGAAAGGACAGGCGGTGCATCTGGGCGAGCGCGACTGCTCGCTGCAGCGGCGCCACCAGAAGATCTGGGAGGAAGCCCATTCGCCCGCGCTCAATGCGATCCAGCGCGACGAGATCGGCACGCGCGTCGCCAACGCCATGGCCAAGCTCGGCTACGAGGGCGTTGGCACCGTCGAGTTCCTTTATGAGGATGGCGAATTCTATTTCATCGAAATGAACACCAGGCTCCAGGTCGAGCATCCGGTCACCGAAGCCATTACCGGGCTTGACCTCGTGCAGGAGCAGGTGCGGGTGGCGGCGGGAGCCGAACTGCAATACCGGCAATCCGACATCGTCTTCGCCGGTCATGCCATCGAATGCCGGATCAACGCCGAAAACCCGACGACCTTCGTACCCTCGCCCGGCCGTGTCGATGCGGTTCACTTTCCCGGCGGACTCGGCTGCCGCGTGGATTCAGCCCTTTATGCCGGCTACGTGATACCGCCCTATTACGACAGCTTGATCGGCAAGCTCATCGTCTCGGGCAAATCGCGCACCGAATGCATGATGCGCCTGAGGCGCGCGCTCAGTGAGTTCGTCATCGAAGGCATCGAGACGACGATCCCCCTGCTCCAGCAATTACTGGCCGAACCCGACATCATCAATGGCCAATACAATATTCATTGGCTGGAGCAATATCTCGCCCGGAACGCCTGATGAGCACGATCACGCCGCATATCCTGCTGCGCGCCTATGCGGCAGGCATCTTTCCGATGGCGGAGAACGCCGAGGACGCGGCACTCTATTGGGTGGAGCCGGAGGAACGCGGCATCATCCCGCTCGATGGCCTGCATATCTCGCATTCCTTGCGCAAATCGGTGCGGCGGCAGCACTTCGAGGTCAAGATCGATGCGGATTTTCCCGCCGTGATCGCCGCTTGCGCCGCGAAAGCCCCGCACCGCTCCAGCACCTGGATCAATGGACGCATCCGCAGCCTCTATACGCAATTGCACCGCATGGGTGCCTGCCACAGTGTCGAATGCTGGCAAGAAGGCAAGCTGGCGGGCGGCCTTTATGGCGTGCGCATTGGGGCGGTGTTCTTCGGCGAAAGCATGTTCTCGAAGGCCCCGGACGCCAGCAAGGTGGCCCTTGTCCATCTGGTGGCCCGGCTCAACGCCGGCGGTTTCCGTCTGCTCGACGCGCAATTTCTCAACGCCCATCTGGCAAAGCTAGGCGCTGTAACGGTGGCGCAGGCCGAATATCGCCAGATGCTGGAACCGGCGCTGGACGCGGAAGCGGACTTCTTTGCCTTCAAGGGCGATAATGATGCGGAGCTGGTGCTGAAGCTCGCGGGAGGGATCGAGCCAAAGGCCCCTCACCCTCCCACCTCGCTAACGCGAGGCAGGCCCCAACCCTCTCCCCGCAAGCGTGGAGAGGGAAAGTAAGCCAACCTTCCCTCGCCCCATGAAATGGGGAGAGGGTTGGGGC
>JBOHKD010000331.1:0-2279 GCA_050728895.1 Aestuariivirga sp. | reverse complement strand
GGTGTAATCCGTCCGCTGATCATGCCGGCAAGGGTGGTCTTGCCGGCGCCGTTCGGCCCGATGATGGCGCGGACTTCGCCCCTTGCAACATCAAGGGAGACGCCGTTCACGGCGGCAAGACCGCCATAGTGGCGCGAAAGATCGAGGGTCTCGAGAATATTCATGGCAGCCACGTCAGCCAGCGGGCGCGGATCGCTCCCGCGATGCCCTTGGGAAACCACAGGGTCAGCACGAGCAGCGTGGTGCCCACGACGAGGAGATAACTTGAGGTGAAGCCGCTGGAAATATCGATGACATAGAACATGAGGCCGGTGCCGATCAGCGGGCCGATGATGGTGCCGGCACCGCCGAGCAAGGTCCACAGCAGCGGCAGTGTCGAATATTGCAACGACGCGAAAGACGAGCCCACGTAGGAGAACAGCAGGCAATAAAGCGCGCCCGAAAGCCCGGCGATGGTGCCGGAAATAACGATGGCGAGGTAGCGATAGGCGAAGGTGTTGTAGCCCAGCATGCGGGTGCGCGGCTCGTTTTCCCGGATGGCGATCAGCACACGCCCCAACGGCGAGCGCACCAGCCACAAGCTTGTAAGAAACGCCAGCGCGAAGGCCGCCAGCGCCAAATTATACTTGACCGCTGGATCGCTGAGACGGAACGCGGAGCCGAACGCCTCGATGTCCGCGATGTTTGAAAGAACCATTCCCTGTTCGCCAAGCGTGATGCCGTTGAAATGGATGGTCGAAAGATAGAAAGCCTGCGACAACATGAGCGTGACGATGAGGAAAGCAACGCCCGTGGGTCGCAACAAAAACAATCCCGCCAGCACCGATAGCGCAAGTCCGGCGCCAAAACCTATGCCCAAGGCAGCGATGGGGCCAAAGCCAAACCAGTAGACGGCGATGCCTGCGCCATAGGCTCCGGCGGCGAAGAACATGGCGTGTCCCAGGCTCATGAGACCCGTATAGCCGAGCAAGACATTGTAACTCACGGCAAGCACGGCATAGACCATGATGCGCGCGGCGCTGGCGTGATGATAGGTGGGAAGCACGAATTGCAGGGCGAAAAGCGCCAGCAAGATACCGGCATGGAGCGCGAAAGACTTCATGCCGGTTCCTCGCGCGTCAATCCGCCGGGCCTGACAATCAGCACCAGCGCCACCAGTAGGGTTGCCACGATTTTCCCCAGCGCCGGCGAGAACATCACCGAAATCATGCCCTCGCCGATGCCAATGACAACGGCGGCAAGCATTGTGCCGCGCAAATTCCCAAGACCGCCGAGGATCACCACGATGAAGGAGAGGAGCAGGGGATCGCCACCCATAAGATAGTGAGCCTGCTGGATGGGCACGACGAGCACACCCGCCAGTGCCGCGAGAGCAGCACCCAGCGCAAAAACCGTGGCATAGATTCGCCTGACCGGCACGCCGAAGGCCTGCGCCATCTCGGAGTCCATCTGGGTTGCCCGCATGTAGAGGCCCATGCGCGTGCGCGACAGAACGAGCCATGTGGCCACAATGAGCAGAACAGCGGCTGCCACGACGATCAGCTTGTAGCCAGAGTAGCCAAACCAGGGGAAACTCACGCGGAAATAGATGGGCGGTTCTACCGGCCTGGCATCGGGGCCGAAGGTCATGAGCACCATTTGCTGGGCAAGAAAAAGCAGACCCATGGTGGCGACGATGGTACGTTCGGGATCGTAGCCGATGCGGCGCAGCACCAGCCAGTCGGTGGCAATGGCAAACGCGCCCACGATCAGCGGTGCGATGACGAGGGCGGCAAGAAAACCGATGAGCGGCCCCCCACCAATGAAATGAACGATGGCCCAGGTGAGAACGGCGCCGAGCATGACCATCTCGCCGTGGGCGATGTTGATGATGCGCATGACGCCAAACACCAGCGACAGCCCAAGCGCTGTCAGCGCCAGCACCGAAGCGCCGACGATGCCTTCAAGCAAAGCGAGGATAAGGGTGGGGCCGATGTCCATTTAAGGGACTTACACCGGCTCCTCGTTTCGTCCTATCAGAACGGCTGCGCCGTATAGTCGGCGGCTGTTTCATACATGCCGTCCTCGATGGCAGTCGTATGAACGACGGTGAGCTTGCCGCCCTCAACCTTGGAAATGAACTGGCGCCCAAAGCTCTGATGCGCCTTGCCGATGAAAGTCTTGGCGCCCTGCGGATAGGCGTTGCTCTCCTCAAAGCTCGTAACCGCCTCCAGCGCTTCGATGAACTTCGCCTTGTCGTTGTCATCCTTGTAGCCGCTTGCCTCGACACCTTGCTTGAT
>JBOHKD010000330.1:0-2280 GCA_050728895.1 Aestuariivirga sp. | reverse complement strand
GGTTCATCTCTACGAAAGCAACGGCAAGAAGGCGGCCTTCCTGCGCGAGGCCATCCGCCATACCCAAGCCTCGGCAATGGTGCATCAGAGACGCATCGAAACCTTGCGGGATGATCCGGCCCCGCCGAAAATTGGCGTTGTGCTGGCGCGGGCGTTGGCACCGCTTGTTGAACTCCTCGATCATGCGAGGCCCTTCCTCGAAGCAGGCGCCATCGGGCTTTTCCACAAGGGACAAGATGTGGACGCTGAATTGGCCATTGCCACCAGGGGCTGGAAGCTGTCCTATAGCAAGCACCCGAGCCTGACTGATTCGCATGGCGTCATACTTGAGGTGAAGGAGGCCCTGCTTGTTCGATCCCAGCCCAGCGCCTGACGCGCAGCCGCGCATTCTTGCCATTGCCAACCAGAAGGGCGGCGTTGGCAAGACCACAACCGCGATCAATCTGGGAACGGCGCTGGCAGCCGTGGGCGAGAAGGTGCTCATCATCGACCTCGACCCGCAAGGCAATGCCAGCACGGGGCTTGGCATCGGGCGGAAGCCCTCGCAGAAATCGTCCTATCATGTGCTCATCGGCGAGAGCGAGCTTGCGGCGGTAATCGTGGAATCGGGCATACCGCGATTGCATTGCGCACCTTCGACCATGGATTTGCTGGGGGCGGAGCTTGAACTCGCGACGTTCGAGCGCAAGACCTACCGCCTGGCGGATGCGATCAAACGCCATCAACAGGTGGCCCTACCGGCGCAATCCTACAGCTATGTTCTGGTCGATTGCCCGCCGTCACTCAATCTCCTCACCATCAATTCCCTGTCGGCCGCGGATGCCATATTGGTTCCCCTGCAATGCGAGTTCTTCGCGCTTGAAGGCTTGAGCCAGCTTCTCAAGACGGTGGAGCGCGTGAAGGTAACGCTCAATCCAAAGCTCTCCATCCAGGGCGTTGTGCTCACCATGTTCGACCGGCGCAACAGTCTTTCCGAACAAGTGGCGGAGGATGTGCGGAGTGTCTTGGGTGAGAAGGTTTACCAGACTGTCATACCGCGGAATGTGCGGGTATCGGAGGCGCCATCCTATGGAAAGCCGGTGCTACTTTACGATAACAACTGTACGGGATCGCAGGCTTACATCAAACTTGCCTCGGAAGTGATTCGGCGCGAACGCCAGCTTAAGGCAGCATAATTGATTCGCCCGCGGAACATAAGTCATACCGGATACGGCACGGTTTAAGGAATCTAAGGATACGACGGGGAAAATAATGCAAGCGCAGAAAAAACGGCTGGGGCGCGGCCTTGCGGCCTTGATCGGCGACGACACCACCGAAGAAGCCATGGTGCAGGACATCCGCAGCCTGCGGCATATGCCGGTCGAACTTCTTCACGCCAGCCCCAACAACCCACGCAAATATTTTGCCGAGGCCGATCTCGACGAGTTGGCCCGGTCGATTGGCGAGAAGGGTCTCCTGCAACCCCTCGTCGTCCGCGCCAGGGCCGATGGCGAATATGAAATCGTCGCCGGCGAACGCCGCTGGCGCGCCGCCCAACGAGCGGGCCTGCACGATATTCCGGTGTTGATCCGTGAACTGAGCGATGGCGAGGCGCTGGAAATCGCGCTCATCGAAAACATCCAGCGCAGCGATCTCAATCCGCTGGAAGAAGCGCGCGCCTACAATCTCTTGCTGGAGCAATTCAACTATACCCAGCAGCAACTCGCCCAATCGGTGGGAAAAAGCCGCAGCCACATCGCCAACACGCTGCGTCTGCTCAATTTGCCTGAGTCAGTGCGGCGGCAAATCGAGGCCGGAAAACTTACCGCCGGGCATGCAAGGACATTGGTTGCAACCGACTCTCCCGCCGAGCTCGCCGAACAGATCATCCAGCTTGGGCTTTCGGTCCGCGATGCCGAGAATCTGGCGCGAGAAGGTTCATCGCCCAAACGCCGCCAGGCGAAATCCGGAAAGAACGCCGATACCAGGGCTCTGGAAAAATCGCTAAGCGAGGTAACCGGCTTCAAAATTGTCATTCAGGACCGGGGTGCGGGCGGCAGCGTTGTCATAAGCTATAAATCTCTCGAACAACTGGAAGAGATTTGCCACCGGCTGCAATCCGGCGGCAGTGCCTAGTTCAGATTAGAAACACTCTCTATTTTGTCATTGCTTGTTCCGGGAACAAGTCCGGGGATGTTCCGGCAACCCATTCATCAGTATACGGACAGATAACGAGTTTTCAAACATGGGTCCCCGCAATAAATGCGGGGATGACAAATTGGGGGTAATTATATTTGAATA
>JBOHKD010000329.1:0-2285 GCA_050728895.1 Aestuariivirga sp. | reverse complement strand
GACCAGATGTATCTCTCAAGTAATACCAACGGCGAGTGGCTTTGACTCGCCGGGGATTCCCCTGGTCCCGGAAACGTGATTCGCTTGGCTCTGCATGATTCGCGGAGTGGCAAGATGGCAATTGCGGTAGCGGTGACACGTACAGAGCTTGATTCGACAGCGCTTCGGCGGGCGGCGGGGCGGGCGCGGGACGCGGACGCGGTTCGCCGAATGCTTGCGTTGGCCTTGGTGCTCGAGGGGCATAGCCGAACGGAGGCGGCCGGGTTGTGCGGCATGGATCGCCAGACGCTGCGCGATTGGGTTCATCGCTACAATGACCTCGGTTTGCCGGGGCTGTCTGATCGTGTGCCGCCGGGTTGCAAGCCGCGTCTGTCGCCTGAACAGGAAGCCGAGGTGGCGAAGATGGTTCGCGAAGGACCGGCACTCTCCGAACACGGCGTTGTCCGCTGGCGCCGTGTGGACCTGTCCCGGGTCGTTGAAGCTCGCTTCGGCGTGCGCCTGGCCGAACGCAGTGTCGGTGACGTGCTACGCCGGCTGGGCTTTCGCCGGCTGTCAGCGCGTCCACGCCACCCGGGCCAGGATGCCGCCGCCCAGGAGGCGCATAAAAAAAATTTGCCGATTTGGTCGCCGCCGCGATCCCCGAGCACGCCCGCGGCAAACCGATAGAGCTCTGGTGGCAGGATGAGGCCCGTGTTGGCCAGCAAGGGACGCTGACCCGGCTCTGGGCGCCGCGCGGCAGCCGCCCGCCCGCGCCACGCGATTGCCGCTACAGTTGGGCCTACATATTCGGAGCCGTCTGCCCGGCACGCGGCACGGGCGCGGCGCTCGTGTTACCCTACGCAAATGCTGAAGCCATGAACTTGCATTTGGCGGAGATCAGCACCTGCGTCACCCTTGGCGCCCACGCTGTCGTTACCTTGGACGGTGCGGGCTGGCACCAGCCAGGCGACAAGCTGAAAGTGCCAGACAACATCAGCCTGCTGCCGCTGCCGCCCTACAGCCCAGAGCTCAATCCTGCCGAGAATGTCTGGCAATACCTCCGACAGAACCAGCTCTCCAACCGCGTCTTTGAAACATATGACGCCATTGTGGACGCATGCTGTGATGCTCGGAACAAGCTCATCGCCCAACCCGAACGTATCACATCAATCGCAACACGAACCTGGGCACTACAGGTCAAACCCTGACGCCGTTGGTATTATTCCCCGGCTTCCCGCTGTTCGAGCTTTTCCTTCGCTTCGAGGTCTTCCCCCGTATTCTGATCGACGAGGCGCATCGACAGGCGCACCTTGCCGCGGTCGTCGAAGCCCAAGAGCTTGACTTTGACCTTGTCGCCTTCCTTGACGACATCGGTGGTCTTGGCGACCCTTCCCTTGGCGAGCTGCGAAATATGGACGAGACCGTCCTTCGAGCCGAAGAAATTCACGAAGGCGCCGAAATCCACCACTTTCACGACCGTGCCGTCGTAGATCTGGCCGGCTTCCGGATCGCTCGCGATGGACTTGATCCATTTGATCGCGGCGCGGATCGAATTGGCGTCGGAGGAAGCGACCTTCACCGTGCCATCGTCCTCGATATTGATTTTGGCGCCGGTTTTTTCGACGATCTCGCGAATGATCTTCCCGCCGGTCCCGATCACCTCGCGGATCTTGTCGGTTGCAATTTTCAAGGTCTCGATGCGTGGCGCGAATTCGCCGAGTTCGGCGCGCGCGCCGGTGAGCGCCTTGGCCATTTCGCCCAAGATATGCAGCCGGCCAGCCTTGGCCTGATCCAACGCCACCCGCATGATTTCTTCGTTGATGCCGGTGATCTTGATGTCCATTTGCAGCGACGTGATACCTTCCCCGGTACCCGCCACCTTGAAATCCATATCGCCGAGATGATCCTCGTCGCCGAGAATGTCGGAGAGGACGGCAAAGCGCTCGCCTTCGAGAATCAGACCCATGGCGATGCCCGCCGTCGGCCGCTTCATGGGAACGCCGGCGTCCATCAAGGCAAGCGACGAGCCGCAGACCGTCGCCATCGAGGATGAGCCGTTCGACTCGGTGATCTCGGACACGATCCGCACCGTGTAGGGAAATTCCGCCGCCGTGGGAAGCATCGGACGGATGGCGCGCCAGGCAAGCTTGCCATGACCGATTTCGCGGCGTCCGGGCGAGCCCATGCGGCCGGTCTCGCCGACCGAATAGGGGGGGAAATTGTAATGCAGAAGGAAGCGCTCCTTGTAGGTGCCCTCCAAACTATCGACGTATTGCTCGTCCTCCCCGGTGCCAAGCGTCGCGACG
>JBOHKD010000328.1:0-2286 GCA_050728895.1 Aestuariivirga sp. | reverse complement strand
GTGTGTACCTGGGCTTTCACCACCCACAGCTTGCCGCCGATCTCGCGTGCCCGGTAAGCCGCCTGCTCGGGGCTGTAGGCCAGCGCTCCCTTGGGAACCGGAACGCCGAACTTCGCCAGAATTTCCTTGGCCTGATATTCGTGAATGTCCATTTTAAGCAGCCTTCTTCAGCAGTGCAGCAGCGGTTTCGCGGTAGTATTCTTCTGCGGCGGCAACACCCGAACCGGCGGCGATCGGAATCTGCATGTCACGCATCGCCATTTCCGAGCCCGCCAGCGCCATCAGGCACATCAAATCGTTGAGGTCGCCAAGATGGCCGATGCGGAATACGCGGCCCGCCACCTTGTTGAGGCCGACGCCGAGCGACAGGTTATAGCGATGATAGGCATGTTTCACTAGTGCGCCGGAGTCGAAGCCTTCCGGAATGACGATGGCGCTCACCGTGTCCGATTGCCACTTCGGCGCCTTGGCGCAAAGCGTCAGGCCCCAGGCGGCAACCGCGCGGCGCACCCCCTCGGCCAGCCGGTAATGGCGGGCAAAAACCTCTTCCAGCCCTTCGGCGAGCAGAAGATCGATCGAAGCCCTCAGTCCACGGAACATTTGAGTGGGCGGCGTATAGGGGAAGTACCCGTCCTTGTTGGTCTTGATCATGTCTTCGAAATCGAAATAGCAGCGCTTCAATGTCGCGGCCTTGCGTAGCGCCAGCGCCTTCTGCGAGACGCCTACGATTGCCAAGCCCGCCGGCATCATGAAGCCCTTCTGCGAGCCCGACACACAGATATCGACACCCCATTCGTCCATGCGGAAATCGATGGAGGCCAGCGAACTCACGGCATCGACGAAGAGCAGTGCCGGATGGCTCGCATCGTCCATGGCGCGCCGCACCGCCGCCACATCGCTGGTCACACCGGTTGCCGTTTCATTGTGGGTAACAAGCACGGCCTTGTAGGCGCGGCTCTTGTCGGCTTTGAGCTTCTCCGCGAAGACTTCGACGGGAACGCCCTCGCCCCACGCCACATCGACCACGTCGGCATCAAGCCCGTGACGCACGCACAGGTCGGCCCACAGCAGCGAAAACTGGCCGAAGCGCGCGATCAGCACCTTGTCGCCGGGGTTCAGCGTATTGGTCATCGCCGCTTCCCAGCCGCCCGTGCCCGAAGCCGGGAACAGGAACACTTGGCCCTCGCGGGTCTTGAAGATTTTCTTCAGGTCTTCGAACAGCGGCAGGGTGAAGGACGGAAGATCGGGTGCGCGCTGGTCCTCCAAGGCGATATCCATGGCAAGGCGCACGGCTTGTGGAACATTGGTCGGCCCCGGAATAAACAAACCCCTGATGCCCGGCATTGATTGTATCCTTCCCTGAATTAATGCAAGGATCACTATGACCGGGTAGGCAAGCGGCGAAAACACCCCGAAAACTAGCCTTTTGAATCCTATAGTATAGGATCACAACCATCCTTTAGGATTGAAGCATAGATTGACCGTTGTATTCCCCACCCATTTGGCTATGTTTTGGCATGGCCGATGTGATCGAACTCATCCTTGCCGACTCTAATCCCCTGATGCTGCAGGCGCTTTCGGAGATTTTCGAACGTGACCGGCGCTTCAGCCTTGTTGCCACCGCGAGGACGGCGGAAGGCTTTCTCGAAGCCTGCCTCCGGGCGCCCGTCCCCCTCGGCATCATGGACTGGTCACTGCCGGAGCTTGGGGCCGAACTCCTGCTCGCCCGGTTGCGCGAGCGGCCTAATCCGCCACGTATCGTGATCTATGCCTCCTCAACCGATCAAGCCATCACGCGCCGCGCCCTAGCGGCGGGTGCCGCTGGCTTCTGCACCAGGGAGACGCCGCCCGAGCAATTGCTGGATATTGTGACGGCCGTGGCCGCTGGCCGCATGGTGTTCCCCTTCCTCGATGTGCGCTCCTTGAAGCGCGATCCGCGCGAGGAACTCACAGGCAGAGAGAAAACCATGCTGGCAGCGCTCGCCCGCGGCCGCACCAACACCGAGCTGGCCACCGAACTCGGCATTTCCATCAACACGGTGAAGTTCCATCTGCGCAATCTCTATGAAAAGCTGGGTTTGCGGAACCGCTCCCAGGCCATTGCCTTCCACTATTCCAAAAGCGCGGAGAACACGGAGGAGTAGACTCTCTGTTCCTTCCTCCCTCCCCGCAAGGGGGAGGGAGATTTTGTAAACTACTCCGCTCACGGATGAATGCGCCATTGTCGCAACCCCATTGCGTAGCCGTGCCGATGGCGGCTATGACCCCGCCCGGAAACAATCCTCA
>JBOHKD010000327.1:0-2318 GCA_050728895.1 Aestuariivirga sp. | reverse complement strand
GCCTGAAAGATGAACGGCGGATGAACGGCCATCTCAGTCCCGCTTCACAGTCCTGCCTGTAATCTGCCCGCAACTTAACAAGGCGTTAGGCCGGAAGGCTCCATAAAACTGGATGTGATGGCGATGAAAAGCAAACAATTGATTCTTATGGCACTCGTTCTGGCAGTGGCGACCGCAGCCACGGCCGCCACGGCTTTCGCCAAACCCAAAAAAAAGCAGGAACACATCGCCGAACAGGTAGCCGATTCGGTTCAGTCGGCGTCGCAAGCCATTCTGCGGCTTAAAGTTCGGGCTTTGCGCAACACCTATCAGCCACCCATTACATTCACGGCAAAACCGAAACCAAACTAGGGCAATCGGGCGATCCGCTCGGCCAGCAGGCCGAAAAAACCTTCCGCATTCACATTGCGCAGCACGGTGGCGTTGGGCGCCCGTCCGGTCACGCGCCACCAGTCAATCACCGTCATGCCCATGGTCAGTTCCGATTCGCACTCGATGGCGACATTGACATGGCGGCCCCGGAATAATTCCGGCTTCAGGAGCCAGGCGATGACGCAGGGGTCATGCAGCGGCCCGCCGTCGGTTCCATATTTCCGTTCGTCGAAGCGTTCGTAAAAATCGAGCATGGCCGCCACGGCGGGGCCGGAGCGATTGGGCATGCTCCGGAATTTTCCTATTCGTGCCGATGTGGTTAACGCCTGGTGGGTGCAATCGAGGGGAATGAGTGTGACGGGAACGCCGGCATCGAAGACGATGCGCGCCGCATGGGGATCGACGTAGATATTGAATTCGGCGGCCGGCGTCATGTTGCCGCCTTCAAAGAAACCGCCGCCCATGGCGACGATCCGGGCAATGCGCGGGGCAATGCGCGGCTCGCGCACCAAGGCAAGCGCCACATTGGTCAGAGGTCCAAGGGCGCAGAGTGTGACACTTCCCGCATCGCGGCTCATCAGCGTGTCGATGATAAAGTCTACGCCGTGCTGGACCTGGAGCGGCATGGCGGGTTCGGATAGCACCGGGCCATCGAGCCCGGACTTGCCGTGAACATTTTCCGCCGTCACCAGCGCGCGGACCATGGGGCGGATGGCGCCCGCGTGAACTTTTATATCGGGCCTTCCGGCCAGTTCACAAATTTTGCGGGCATTCTTTTCTGTGAGTGCCAATGGCACATTTCCGGCAACGGCAGTAATGCCCAACACCTCGAATTCCGGCGAGGCCAGCGCCAGAAGAATGGCAACGGCGTCATCCTGTCCGGGATCGGTGTCGATGATAACGGAGAGCGGCTTGATCATAAGGGCAGTCCTAAAGCAATTTTGTTCTTGATTGAAGCGCGGCTCAACCAAACCTGTCATCGCCGGATTTATTCCGGCGACCCATGGAACAACAAGCGCCGGCGTTTATTGAGGAATAGGTTGCCGGAATAAATCCGGCAATGACAATTAAAGGCAGGGTCCGGTTGCGATTCAATCAACGGCAACTTCGCTCTAGATTTCGGAATGATAGGCGGCCTTCATCCGCGCCACATAATTCACGATGTTGGCCTTGCTTTCAGCATAACGCCGGATGTCCGAATCGAAGAGCGGGCAAAGCGTGCCCAGCATGAATGGATAGGCCGTGGCGTCGGCGCCGCATGGCCGCTCGCCCAGAATATAGCGGTTTTTGCCCAGGAGTTCGGCCACCGCATCGATGTCGCGCTTGCCCAGTTCGAGGCGCTCACCGGCATTGTGCCGACCCAAACCCTGCGCGTGCAGGGCTTTGCGGACCTGGCGGCGGACCATCATTTTAACGAAAGGGCGGATGGGGGCGGGTGCCCTGAGAAAGAACTGGCTCGTCTCTTTGCGGAAGTTGCCATCGTCCATCCAGCGGTCGTGTACGAGGAGCCAATAGAGGTGTTCTTCCAGCAGACGCTCCAGAGACCAGGAGATGGCTTGCTCGCGCGCGCCATAACCACCGGTAAAATCGGCGCCATACTTCTTTTCAAGATAAAACCGGATGAAGGTGGAATCGCCCAGAATCAGGCCCTCGTCCTCGATGTAGGGGATTTTATTTTTGGGTGCCTTGCTGAAGCTCATTTCCGCGGTGCGATATTCGAGCTTCGCCTGCTTGAGCAGCACCTCCGCCTTGGTAACGAAGGGGCTGGGATCGGGAAGGCCGAAAAGGGGACCGGAGCCGTAAAGTGTGATCATTTGAGTTCCTCCAGACGATAGCCATACTGCCATGCTGCTGACACCATGCTGTCAGTAATGATATAATAGTTTCCAGCCATGCGACGTGCCGAAAGACTATTGCAGCTCATCCAAATCCTGCGCCGCCACCGC
>JBOHKD010000326.1:0-2334 GCA_050728895.1 Aestuariivirga sp. | reverse complement strand
GACCAAGGCAGATGCGGTCGATATGGGCGCCATGGGCATCTATCAAACATTCAAGATGGATGGTGCGGCAGCGGCGGGCGGCATGATGACACGCGGTAAAGACATGCCGCCGCCCAACTGGCTCTATTATTTCAATGTCGATGCCATCGATGCGGCGGCCGAGCGGACAAAAAAAGCAGGCGGCAAGGTTCTCATGGGTCCGATGGAGGTTCCCGGCGGTAGCTGGATCGTTAATTGCACGGATCCGCAAGGCACCACGTTCGCACTGGTCGCACCGAAGCGGTAGCCGGAACTGATTGACCGGCCGACTCCCCAACTCCTCATAGGAACATCACACATGACTCATCCTCGTATCGTTTCAAACCATGAAGCACTTGCCGCCCGGCGGGAGTTCCTTGCCGAAGAAAAATTGTTCACGAGGGCAAGGGACGATCTGGCGGCCAAGCGCCGCTCCCTCCCTTGGGTTCGCGTTGAGAAAAACTATGTGTTCACCACGACCTCAGGCGAGAAAACTCTTGGAGAACTGTTCGGCAATCACAGCCAGCTGATCGTGCAGCACTTCATGTTCGCCCCCGAATGGGAGGAAGGCTGCGTCGGTTGTTCCTTCAGTGCCGACCATGTCGACGGCGCGCTGCCGCATATTGACGCCCGCGATGCGAGTTTCGTGGCCGTCTCACGCGCCCCGCTGGCGAAGATCGAAGCATTCAAGCGGCGCATGAGGTGGCGCTTCGATTGGGTATCCTCGTTCGGGACCGACTTCAATTACAACTTCAACGTGTCGTTCCGGCGCGAAGACATCGCCGCTGGCAAGGCCGAATACAATTATCGCCCGCTCGACTTCGAGATCGAGGATCTCTCGGGCCACAGCGTCTTCTTCAAGCGCAGCGACGACATCTTTCACACCTACTCGACGTTTGCCCGCGGCGACGAGATGCTTATGGCTGCCTATATGTATATCGACCTTTTGCCAAAGGGCCGGAACGAAGGCGGCCTTGAAGAGCCAAGCTCATGGTGGCGGCACCACGACAAGTATGACTTTGCAGAACAGGCTGGTGGCTGCTGCCGCGACAGCGGCGGCATCAAATCCTGAAATCCACGGCAGGCCGCCTCGGCGTATGACGGCACGCAAGAAAAACAACTTTGGACAAGCACCATGAGCAATAATTCCACCGGCAAGTGGATCGTGCAATGCACGGATCCGCAAGGCACCACGTTCGCACTGGCCGCACCGAAGCGGTGAAGCAGAAAGCACCCGTGCAAAACCGAGGATACGTTCGATGACAATTTCGGTAGGAAATGCCGGGCCAGTTCCGGAATTCAAGGCAACGCGCAGGGAATGGCTTGGGCTGGCGGTTATAGCACTTCCTTGCATGCTCTATTCGATGGATTTGACGGTTCTCAATCTGGCCGTGCCGGAGTTGACAAAAGACCTGAAGCCGTCGGCCAGCCAGCTTTTGTGGATCATCGATATCTACGGCTTCATGGTTGCCGGTTTCCTGATGATCATGGGTTCGCTTGGCGACCGTTTCGGCAGGCGGAGATTGCTTCTGATCGGGGCGGCGGCCTTTGGCGCGACATCGCTACTGGCCGCCTTTGCGGCAAGTGCCGAGGCGCTTATTTTTGCCCGGGCAGCACTCGGCATTGCAGGGGCAACACTGGCACCATCCACGCTGTCGCTCATTTCCAGCATGTTCCGCGATCCCACGGAACGCACATTCGCGATCAGCATGTGGGTCAGCAGTTTCTCCGCCGGCGCTGTCATCGGCCCACTGGTTGGGGGCTTCCTGATCTCGTATTTCTGGTGGGGCTCGGTGTTCCTGGCGGGTGTGCCTGTAATGCTCCTGCTGATGGCGCTTGGGCCACTGCTGCTGCCTGAGTTTCGCGACCCCGAAGCGCGGCCCATCGACTATGCGAGCGCGTTTCTGTCGCTCATCGCTGTCCTGAGCTTTATCTATGGCGTGAAGGAGTGGGCGGAATACGGCTTGAGCCTTACGGTACTTGCGACAATCGCAGCGGGAATCGCATTTGGCGTGTTCTTCTTCCGGCGCCAGAAGGTTTTGAACAATCCTTTCGTCGACCTGAGCCTTTTCAAGTCGCCCGTGTTCTCACTGTCGCTTGCCATTAATGGCCTCGGCATATTCTTCATGTTTGGAGCCTTCGTCTTTGTCGCCCAGTATCTGCAGCTCGTTGCGGGTTTGACACCCCTTAAGGCGGGCTTGTGGTCCTTGCCTTCCGCTGTCGCGTTTACATTCGTATCGATGCAGACGCCGAAACTGGCATCGCGGATTCCGGCTGCCAATCTCATCGCCGGAGGTTTGGCCCTGTCCGCCCTTG
>JBOHKD010000325.1:0-2336 GCA_050728895.1 Aestuariivirga sp. | reverse complement strand
TACAGCCCTGGCCGCCGCAAGCGGCGAGATCACGAAACCGGCCGTTGCCAGATGGGCGCGCTCGATGGCGAGCGCCATATTGCGCAAATGCGCAGGCTCGACGGTAACGGCGGCAAGTTCGACCATAAGATTTTCGCCATACATGCCGAGTGGTGCCTTGATCCCCCTGGCATCGTCGAGATGATACTGGATGGGCGAAAGATGCAGAACATTGCGCTTGCCCGGTTGCATCTGAGCCAGCGCGCCGTTCAGCACCTGATCCATGTCGCGCGGAGATACCTGGCCCGTCTGTGTGGGCAGTCCAGCTGTATAGAGCCGCGACTGTGGCCTGCCGCCCGAGACACTTACATGGACTTCCGAAATCGTGCGCTGCGCCATGCGTTCGGCGCCATCGACGGCAAGCCTTATGGCGCGCTCCGCCTCCTCAACGCTGACTACCGAACCCGAGCGAACGCCGCGCGACAACTGGTGGCCGGCACCCAGGATGCGCAGTTCATGGCGCTCTTCGCCTTCGCTCCCGCGATGCCTGCCGCCAACCACTTCGGCGATGAGGCAACCGATCCTGGTGGAGCCGATGTCGAGAGCCGCGATCAACTCGCCTTTCGCTACTCCGCCATCACGGCCCGAGCCCCTTGTGTGCAACTGCGTCACCGGCATTCAACCGATCCTTTTGCGCACGCCGCCGCCGTTATTTCGGCAACCGCCACGCCGATGCGGCCCGCCACCCTGAAATCGACCGATTTGATGCCTTTCGAGAGCAGTTGCTGGGCCTGGTCGAGTTTCTGCAAAGTCTTCAACGCCTCCACCCAATGATCCTCCGGCAGAAGCACGGTAACGCCGCTGTCGAGATACAACGTCCAGCGCCGGCCGCCCACGCGCGCCGCCGCCCTCACCTGCGACGATAGAGCGGGATTGGCTGAAAGTTGGTTAATCAGCTCCGCCGCCGCGATATTGGCCCCCTCGCCCGTGACCAATGGCAGGGAGGTGAAGGCCCCGGCCGCAATGCCGCTCATTGCGACCCCGGATTTGTCGATCACAAAATAATTGTCCCCGCGCTGCCAGAGAGCGAAGGGTTCGCGTTCCACCACCGCGATTTCAAGCTGGTTGGGAAACCTCCGCAGCACCTTGGCGGCTTCTACCCAGTCAAGGGTTTCCAGCTTCACCCGCGCCTCGGCCGCATCGAAACCGATAAGCGAGCTTCCCGGCATAACCCCAATCGCTGAAAGCAAATTTTCCGGTTCGTGATGCTCAAGTCCTTGTATCCTGATGTCATCGGTGGCGAAGCCTATAAGCCCCGCCATCTGACCCGACAGCTTGCGCCACGTACTTCCTTCATATTCGAGATGCCCGCCAAGCAGAGCACCTCGGGCAATCGCGAGGCCGAGAAAAACCACCGCGGCGGCCCGCGCGGCAAAACGCACGCGCTTGCGCTGCCCCCAAGCAAGGAACGGCTGGGCTTGCGGTTTGCGATGATAGGTGCGGGGTTCGTGTTTCTTCTGTCGAGCGATGCGTCGTTGACCATCCAGGTGACAAGATCGGCAAAGCTGTGGCCGGCGTGCTGGGCCATCTCCGGCACCAGCGAGGTGCCGGTCATGCCCGGCTGGGTATTGAGTTCGAGGAGAACAAGCTCGCCTTCTGGGCCCATCGTATCGTTGTAGCGGAAGTCGGAGCGGCTCACGCCCCGGCAGCCCAGCGCCCGATGCGCCGCAATCGCGTACTGCTGGCATTTGTGATAGACGGCATTGGGAATTTCGGCGGGCAGGATGTGCCGCGAACCGCCGGGCGCGTATTTCGACACATAATCGTAGAAACTGCCTTGCGAGACGATGTCGATGACGCCCAGGGCGACATCGCCGATCACGGCACAGGTAAGTTCCTTGCCGGGAATGAAGCGCTCGACCATGGCATGGGAGCCAAAGATATCGCGCTGTTCGAGGATGATCGAGGCCGGGCCGTTGGCGCTGCTGGTTACGATATGGACGCCCACACTCGAGCCTTCGGCAACCGGCTTCACCACATAGGGCGGCGCCATCGGATGCTGCGCCGCCGCCTGTTCGAGTTCGACCAGCCTGCTCTCGGCCACGGGGATGCCGGCGCTGCGAAAAATCGTCTTGGATTTTTCCTTGTGCATCGCCAGCGATGAGGCGAGCACGCCGGAATGCGTATAAGGAATCTGCAAGGTTTCCAGAAGCGCCGAGGCACAGCCGTCTTCCCCCCACTTGCCATGCAGCGCATTGAAAGCGACATCGGGTTTCAGATCCTGGAGCATCGAGGCGATGCGCTCGCGCGTAACGTCAATGGGCACCACTTTGAAACCGGCCTGCGCAAGCGCCTTG
>JBOHKD010000324.1:0-2339 GCA_050728895.1 Aestuariivirga sp. | reverse complement strand
CGGTCAAAGCTTGTCCTCGGGCTAGACCCGAGGATCCGCGGGCGCGGGCGGTGCGATGTACCGCCTGATACTATTCTACCTGCGGTGAAGCGCTGCCTGCGCCTTCCCCTCCGCTCAGTTGAGCGGGCAAAAAACGAAGCCTCCATCCAATCGCCGGCAGAGCCATGTCCGCGGCGTGATTTACCATTGAAGATTTCCGCCAGGCGGAGTCAACTGGCGGTGCCAATGTTTTCGGTTCATTCCGCGGAGGATGTGTGAGATTGATGAAATTTCTGATCGCAATCCCGATCGCGGTCTATGGCGCGGCCGTGATTTTCATGTATCTCAATCAGCGGGCGCTGCAATACCACCCGGAGAACAAGGGCCTTACGCCGGAAAGTGCCGGCATTTCCGGCGCCAGCGTTGAACGGCTCGCCACACCGGATGGCGAGACGATCGTTGTTTGGTATTCGCCCCCTAAGGAGAACAAGGCAACCATCCTCTATTTTCATGGCAACGCCGGCGAGATTGGCGACCGGCCCTTGCGGTTTAATTACTTTCAGGCCCGCGGATTTGGCGTGGCGTTTGTGTCCTATCGCGGATTTGGCGGAAGTACGGGCACAATTTCGGAGCGCGGCCTGATTGCGGATGCCACCGCGGCTTATGACTGGCTGGTGGCAAGAAACGTCAGTCCCAAATCCATTTTCCTCCTCGGCGAGTCATTGGGAAGTGGCGTAGCCGTTCAGTTGGCGGCGAGGAAACAAGTGGGGGCGCTGGTCCTGGAAGCGCCCTACACGTCAACGGCTGACGTCGCGGCGCGGATATATTGGTGGCTGCCGGTGCGGCTGCTGATGAAAGATCAGTTCAAGTCCATCGATTTCATAAAAGACGTGAAAGCCCCCCTGCTCATCGTTCACGGCGGGCAGGATGTGCTCATTCCGGTTGAATTTGGCAGGCGCCTGTTCGATGCGGCCAATGAACCGAAGGAATTAGCGATCATTTCGGGCCATGGGCATGAGGCTTTGTTTGAAGAAGCGACCTGGACGCGGGAAGCCGAATTCTTTGCGAGGCAGGCATTGCGGTGATGTGGGTGGGCCAAGGCCGAATTAGCGGCGCGCGCGCCTTATCAACTTGATTTTGCCACCCAACAGGTTCATTTTCCCGCGCGACTTTGAACCCCCACCAAGGAATTACATGGCCAAGGAAGAACTGCTCGAATTCGAAGGCATGGTGACCGAACTCCTCCCCAATGCGACATTCCGCGTGAAGCTCGCCAACAATCATGAAATCATCGCGCACACGGCCGGCAAGATGCGAAAGAACCGAATCCGCGTGCTGGCGGGCGACCGGGTCATGGTCGAGATGACGCCCTACGACCTGACCAAGGGCCGCATCAACTACCGGTTCAAGTAGCGCCAAATGGCGGACACTCCCGTCAAGCTCGTACTCGCCAGCGCCTCGCCGCGAAGGCTGGCACTCCTCGAACGCATCGGCCTCACTCCCGATTTGCTGAACCCCGCCGATGTCGACGAGACGGCCCACAAGCGCGAGACGCCGCGCGCCTTCTCGGTGCGCTTGGCCTCCGAAAAGGCCAAGGCGGCCCTTGCCATGCCCAGGGTCAAGGCGTTGGGCGGCAATGTCTTCGTGCTGGGTTCGGACACGGTCGTAGGGCTGGGGCGCCGCATCCTGCCCAAGGCGGCAACGGCGAAACAGGCGGAAGAATGCCTCTGGCTTCTCTCGGGGCGCTCGCACTGGATCTATTCGACCGTCTGTCTCGTGGCCCCGGGCGGCCGCACTACCAGCCGCTGCGTGGAGACGAAGGTGCGCTTCAAGCGGCTGTCGGCGGAGGATGTCGAGAGTTATATCAAGTCCGATGAATGGCGCGGCAAGGCCGGCGGTTATGCCATTCAAGGCCGCGCCGAGGCGTTCGTGCGCCGGCTTCATGGTTCATATTCCGGCGTGGTGGGATTGCCGCTCTATGAAACCGTCCATCTTCTCGATGGCGCGGGCTTTCCCGTCCACCACACCTGGATGACGCGCGCCCCCGAGAGTCTGTGATGGCGGAAACGGTGCGGCTTCGTCCCAAGCGGCCGTGCGCGATTTGCGGCAAGCCGGCGCAGCAGAAATTCCATCCCTTCTGTTCCAACCGCTGCGCCCAGATCGACCTTAACCGCTGGCTCGGCGGCAACTACGCCATTCCTGTTAAGGATGTTGACGAAGACGCCAAGGAGCCGGAGTAAGCCCTTTCTGTTGCAAGGGTCATTTCGAGTGTTTATACAGCGCGGCGTCTGAAGGGCATGCCCAGGTAGCTCAGTTGGTAGAGCAGCGGACTGAAAATCCGCGTGTCGGTGGTTCAATTC
>JBOHKD010000323.1:0-2344 GCA_050728895.1 Aestuariivirga sp. | reverse complement strand
AGCGTGGGCGCGGGTTCGCGCCAACCGCCGGAAGACACGACCGGCACTTCTGCGTGACTTTGCGTCCACGCAACCCTTCGTCACAGAAGGGACAAGAACTACCCCCAGGCCGCCGGCATAACCGGCGCCATCAATGGCGAAGCTATGGCTGAAACCGATCCGCAACCGCTGTTTGACAAGTGAATCAGAATTTCCAGCGCCAGGAGAAATGGCGCGCCCTAAGAGATTCGAACTCCTGACCCCCAGATTCGTAGTCTGGTGCTCTATCCAGCTGAGCTAAGGGCGCGCGTATCGGGGTGTCTAATACGCAATCCCCATGAGCGCAAGCATTGCACCACGGCAATTCCGAGCCCCGCAAGCAGCACGATCACGGCAGGACGAAGCCCAAAGCTCAGCATCGCATTGGCCTGTGCGATGCGCCACGGGTCGACACCCGTCGCCAGCCCATACCAGGCAAATTCGGCAAGTGCCGTGGCAAGGCCGCCCGCAACCGCCGCAACCGCCAGAAGCGGTGGCGAAAACGAGAGCCGCCAGCGGATCATCAGGCGATAGATCATCAGTGTAAGGAACAGTCCGGCCATCAGTGTCGCCTGGCTCGTATCGATCTTCGACTGCATGAAGAAATGCAAAAGGCCCAAGACCGCAATGCCGTAGACAATGCGATGCAGTTGCTTCCAGCGCTTGCCCAGCCTGCGGACCGCCCAATCCGTTGAGGTGGCGGCGAGGAGGCTGAGCCCGAACAGCGCCACAAAGCCGATGGTGAGATAGATGCGAGCCACGATTTCCGAGGCGACGAAACCGAGATTGAATTTCGAATTGACGATGTAGAGGGTGAAGTGCAACGCGGCATAGGAGAAAGCACCGATGCCGGCCATGCGCCGGACCAGTGCCAGCTTCGGCCAGTTGAGAAGGCGCATGGCCGGGGTGAGCGCCAATGTGATGATCAGAAACCGCACAGCCCATAGGCCGCACACAAGAAGAGCTTCCTTGACCGGCAAGGGACCGAGATCAAACGTCCAGTAGCGATAAGCCAAATACACCGCAGGCGCCGCAAGCCCCGCCAGCGTCAGGGTCTTGAGAGGCGAGAAACGTCCGGCGCGGTCGGTAAATGGTGTCATGGGCTCGATATGCCACCCCGGCCTCGGACTGTCTCTACAAGCCTGATCACCTTTGAGAGAGAAGGGTGAGAAAGTTCTTGACAACATACCAACTAGACGGTATACTTATTAAAATGATCCAGCACCTGTCAAAAACAAAAATTTTGGATGCGGCTTTAACGGTGATCCGGGCCAAGGGCTATTCGGCCACGACCATTGACGATGTCTGCCTCGAAGCGGGGTTGACCAAGGGCAGTTTCTTCCATCATTTCAAGAGCAAGGAAGAATTGGCAATCGCCGCCACCGGGCATTTCGCCGCAATGGCCGATGGTTTCTTTGCAGAGGCGCCCTATCGCTCCTTGGCAGATCCGCTGGACCGCGTTTTGGGCTATGTCGATTTTCGCCGCGCCATCCTGCGGGGGAACTTGCCCGAGTTCACGTGCCTCCTTGGCACCATGGTGCAGGAAGCTTTCGAAACCCATCCCGCGATTCGTGAGGCCTGCGACCGCTACATCAGCGCCCATGCGGCGGAGGTGTCCAAAGATATTGCACTCGCCAAGATGCGCTACGCGCCCGATGCGCCATGGAGTGCCGAAAGCCTCGGTCTTTACACCCAGGCCGTACTCCAGGGCGCGTTCATTATGGCCAAGGCCAAGAACGGTCCGGAAATCGCCGCGGAGTGCGTCGGACATCTCCGGCGCTACATCGAACTGCTGTTCCAATCCCCCAACCCAGAGGAGAAAACACCATGACCGTCAAGCCATCCGAATTCATATGGTACGACCTGATGACCCCAGACGTGAAAGCAGCGGAAGCCTTTTACAGCAAGGTTGTCGGCTGGAAGATTGCCGATTCAGGCATGCCGGGATTGTCCTATTCCATTCTCTCGGCGGGCGACGTCATGGTGGGCGGCCTGATGGGGATTCCCGAAGCTGATGCCGCCATGGGCATGCGCCCGGCGTGGACCGGCTACATTTTCGCAGCCGACATCGATGCGGAGACCAAACGCGCCACCAGCTTGGGTGGAAAAGTCTGCCGCCAACCGGAAGACATTCCCGGCGTTGGCCGTTTTTCGGTAATCGCCGATCCCGATGGCGCCATGTTCAACCTCTTCCAACCCAACAGCGACCAAAACCCCGCGCCGGTTGCTCCGATGACAACCGGCCACATCGGCTGGCATGAACTTCTGTCCAATGACTGGGAAAAGGCCTGGGATTTCTATTCGCGGCTCTTCGGCTGGACCAAGG
>JBOHKD010000322.1:0-2345 GCA_050728895.1 Aestuariivirga sp. | reverse complement strand
GGATTGCGATGTCGGTCGCCAAGTCGCCACTGGTCAAGACGGCGATTGCCGGCGAAGACGCCAACTGGGGCCGCATCGTCATGGCGATCGGCAAGGCCGGCGAAAAAGCCATCCGCGACAAGTTGCGTATCCGGATTGGCGGCATTCAGGTGGCAAGAAACGGCAGGCGCGATCCCTCCTACAAGGAAGCCTCGATCATGCCGCATATGCAGGGCCGCAATATCGCTATTGCAGCCGATGTGGGCGTGGGCAAGGGCCGCGCAACGGTATGGACCTGCGATCTCACGCACCGCTACATCGACATCAACGGCTCCTATCGCAGCTAATGAAGACCGTCCTTGTCGCCGCCGTTGCCCTCATCGATGCCGACGGTCGGGTGCTGCTTGCAAGGCGCCTCAAGGGAAAGCCGTTCGAGGGCTTGTGGGAATTTCCGGGCGGCAAGGTGGAGACGGGCGAACGTCCGGAAGCAACATTGATCCGTGAACTGAAGGAAGAACTTTCAATCGACGTGGTGGAATCCTGTCTGGCGCCCCTTACCTTCGCGAGCCACGCCTATGAAGACTTCCATCTGCTGATGCCGCTGTATGTCTGCCGCCGCTGGAAGGGCACGCCGAGCGGTGCCGAGGGCCAGGAGCTCGCCTGGGTAAAACCGCTGAAGCTTCGCACCTATGCCATGCCGCCCGCGGATACTCCGCTCATTCCGCATTTGATCGATTTGTTGTGATAGCGGCCTCCGTCATACGCTTCAGAACAGCCTGCCGCCGTCCGGCACTTGGCGCTCGACGGCGGCGAGCACCACTTCGCCTTGCGGATCGGGGAAACCCAGCGTTAAAACTTCCGATATGAAGGGGCCGATCTGGCGCGGCGGAAAATTGACCACGGCGGCGACCTGGCGGCCCAACAGCGTGTCTGCAGTGTAGTATTTGATGAGTTGAGCGGAGGATTTCCTGATCCCGATTCCTACGCCAAAATCGATCTTCAGCCGGTAGGCAGGTTTGCGTGCTTCGGGGAAGGGATCGACGGCGACAATAGTGCCCACGCGAATGTCGACCTTCTGGAAGTCGTCATAGGAAATCGTCATGGACGTCAGCTCGCCAGTTCGCGCGAACGTTGGGTTGCGGCCGCGATTGCCCTGTCGAAGAGCGGCTGCATGCCGTTTTCCGCCATCAATATTTGAAGGGCGGCATGGGTCGTACCATTGGGCGAGGTGACATTGCGGCGAAGAATTGCCGGAGGCTCGTTCGATAGCCGCATCAATTCCCCGGCACCAGCCACGGTGGCTCTTGCCAGTTGAGCGGCGAGACCGGCAGGCAGTCCAGCCTTCTCGCCGGCGGCGGCGAGGCACTCCGTCAGATAGAAGACGTAAGCCGGGCCGGAGCCGGAGACCGCCGTGGCGGCATCGATCATCGCCTCGTCCCCAACCGTCACCACCTCACCGATGGCGGAGAGCAGCGCGCGGGCGAGTTGAAGTTGCGCTGGCGAAACGCGGCCGTTGGCGGCCATGGCGGTGATGCCGCGGCCGATGGCGGAAGGCGTGTTGGGAATAGTGCGGATAATGGCGGCGTTGGCGCCGAAATGACGCTCGAAGGAGCCAATGGTCTTGCCCGCGACAACGGAAATGACAAGTGGTTTCGACACGCCCAGTGGCACAAAGCCCGGCAACACGTCTGCCATGCCCTGGGGCTTCAGCGCGATAAGGATGACTTCGGCATCGCCGATGCTCGATACCGGTTGGTTCCAGCGCAGCTTGTGCGTTTCGATCAGTGCTTTCGCTTCCGGAGGAGGCGAGGGATCGAAGACCGCGATCCGCTTTGGATCGACGCCGCCCTTGAGCCAGCCCTCCAGCATGGCACCGCCCATCTTGCCGGCGCCGAGCAGGACCAGTGTTCCCCGCAGTGCAAGTTTCATGCTTCGCCCATGGTTTCAAACAGACTCGATTCGAGCGCCTCGGCGGCGCTCCGCCCGGCCCAGACGACAAACTGGACGGCGGGAAAATAGCGCTGGCAGCTTTCCACCGCCAGCCGGATCAGGCCCTCGCATTGGGCGTCATTGGCCTCGGCACCGCCGGCGAGCAGAAGATTATTGCGAAATACAAGACTGCCATCCGTCTGCCACAGATCGAAATGCCCGTGCAGCATTTGCGCGTTGATCATGGCCACGAGACGGGCCGTCTCTTCGTGGCGCGCCTGCGGCACCTTGGCATCGAAAGTGCAGGCGACATGCAGGGTCTCGACGTCGTCGCGCCAGTTCATCGCCACATGAAGATCGCTCCAGGAGCCTTCAACCAGCATGGTGACTTCCGCGGCATTGGTGCGGTCGAAGGACCAATGGCGTTGCTCTGCCAG
>JBOHKD010000321.1:0-2348 GCA_050728895.1 Aestuariivirga sp. | reverse complement strand
TGTCACCATCGAAGGGTTTCACCGTGCCGTCATGCACAAGCCACAGCGTATCCGCGCAAGTCTCGATGATGTGGCGCTCGTGGCTGATGAGGATGATGGCGCCTTCGTAATCGTTGATCGCGTGTATCAAGGCCTCGCGGCTGTCGATGTCGAGATGGTTGGTCGGTTCGTCGAGCACCAGGACGTGGGGTCCATGGAAGGTTGCGAGCGCGAACAGCAGCCGGGCTTTTTCACCGCCGGAAAGTGTATTGCATTTCGAGTCCGCCAATGCCGCGCCAAATCCGCAGGCACCGAGCCTTGCCCGGCGTTGTGCCTGCGTGGCCGCCGGCATCAGTTCGGAGAAATATCCATAAGGTGTGCGGCCGCCGTCCACCTCATCAAGCTGGTGCTGCGCGAAATACCCGGTGGTGAGCCGGGCCGGTTTGTGCATCTCGCCGGACGAGACCTTGAGTTTTCCGCACAGAAGCTTGGCAAAGGTCGATTTGCCATTGCCGTTCGAGCCCAAGAGCGCGATGCGGTCGCCGGGGTCGAGCCTGAGAGTGATGTTGCGCAACACCGGGTTGCCGCCGCCATAACCCACGGCGGCTTTATCCCAGCGCACGGCGGGCGGTGCTACCGGTTTTCCCGGATTGGGAAACAGGAACGGCGCCACGCGGTTTTCGACCACGCCGGCGATGGGCTCCAGCCTGGCAAGCGCCTTGATGCGGCTTTGCGCCTGCCGGGCTTTCGAAGCCTTGTACCGGAAGCGCTCGACAAAGGCTTCCATATGGGCGCGCTGTTCGTCCTGTTTCTTCTTCAGCTTGACGTTGAGCGCCTGCTTTTCGCGGCGCTGGCGCTCGAAGTTGTCATAGTTCCCGGCATAAAGCGTGAGCTTGCCATGGTCGAGGTGAAGGATGCCGTCCACCGCATCGTTCAGGAGATCGCGGTCATGACTGACCATGAGGATCGTATGGGGATAGTCGCGCAAGAAACTTTTAAGCCAGATTGTTCCTTCGAGATCGAGATAGTTGGTGGGCTCGTCGAGCAGCAGGACGTCGGGGGCGCCGAAGAGTGCCGAGGCCAAGGCCACCCGCATGCGCCAGCCGCCGGAAAGCGCGGCACAGGGACCGGCCTGCCGTTCCTCGGAAAATCCAAGGCCCGCCAGAATGCGCGCGGCGCGCGCCGGTGCGGTGTGTGAGTTAATGTCAGCAAGCCTGGTCTGGATGTCGGCGATGCGATGGGGATCGGTTGCGGTCTCGGCTTCCCGGAGCAGTGAGCTGCGCTCCTTGTCGCCCTCCATTACCGTATCGAGCAGACTCTCAGGCCCACCGGGCGCTTCTTGGGCGACGGTGCCGATGCGGGCATTGCGCGGCAGGCCGATACTTCCCGCCTCTGGGCTTTGTTCGCCTAGGATCAGCTTGAGAAGCGTCGTTTTTCCCGCTCCATTGCGGCCCACCAGCCCGATCTTGTGGCCTTCGGGCAGGGCGGCACTTGCTCCCTCCAGGAGCAGGCGGCCACCGATACGAAAGGTCAGTCCCTTGATATGCAGCATGGAGCGCCATGTAGCGCGGATTGGTTGCAATGCAAACTGCCAAGGATTTGTGCTTCTGGGTTGACAGACTCCTTGTTGCACTGCACAAATCATATTCACACAGGGGATACCCAGCATGAGGAGGGTAGTGACGGCACAGGCAGGGCCAGCCGCGTCGGCGGATGGTCTTTATGTCGATGAGATCACCATGATGCTGCGCGACCAGTTGCGCCAAGTGATCAAGGTCAGGGCACCAAGTGTTCTGGCGGTGATCGACAATCCGGCGGATGCCGGCGGCATTCCGCTGGATATGATCGAGCATGCGTTGCAGGTCATCGGCATCTGGCTTCAGCTTCTGAACATCGCCGAAGAAAACGCCGCCATGCGTACCCGGCGCCAAATCGAGTCCCACAGCGGGCTCGATCAGGTGGTGGGGTCCTTTTCCAACGCCTTTGCCGTGGTGGCCGCCGCCAACGTCTCACCGGAGGCGGTGCAGCATGCGCTCGATACCATCGATGTGCAGCCCACCATCACCGCTCATCCGACGGAAGCCAAGCGCGTCACCGTTCTAGAGATACATCGCCGCATTTATCTGAAGCTCTATGAGCTGGAGAGTCCGCGGTGGACGCCGCGCGAGCGGCAGGCATTGGTAAAGGCCCTGCGGAACGAGATCGACCTCTTGTGGATGACCGGTGAAATCCGGCTTGAGAAACCCACGGTGCAGCAGGAAATCCATTGGGGACTGCATTTCTTCCGTGAATCCCTGTTCGACCGCACGGCAACACTTTGCGACTTGATAGAGGCGGCCGTCCAGCGCCACTATCCCGAATTGCCGGCG
>JBOHKD010000320.1:0-2356 GCA_050728895.1 Aestuariivirga sp. | reverse complement strand
GCAATGACCAGATCTTTTTTTACCGCCGCCATTATTATCACCATACTGGCGGTGACGGCCTTCGCCGGCTCGCCGCCGATCAAATACGGCAAGAGCCGCGTTGAGCTTGCTCAATCCTGCGCGCTGCTCGGCGGCAGGGGCGAAAGCTGGGGCCTCGACCGGCTGACCGGCGCCTATGGCTGCCGCGATACCGGGAACGGTCATGCGGTTTATTGCACGGCCAACGGCAAATGCTCTGATTATTCCGGTGATCCGCGCTGGAAGCGAATCCAGATCCTGCTGAAAGGCGGCAAGGAACAGAAGGTAATCCTGTAAGCTTGTAATGTAGCGCCAGATGCTTCGAGGCTCACGGGCTTCTCCCGTGAGCGCCTCAGCATGAGGAAACCCATTTCTCTTCACCCTGAGGTGCTCGCGTGAGCGAGCCTCGAAGGGGCCTTATTAAGGAGAAACCGGCCGCGGGGAGGGCGCGGCCGGTCTGTTGACTGCGATATCCGGAAGGTTGAGCAGGGGGAGGCCGGAAACCCGCAGTTTAATTCAGCTTGGGGCTCTCAGTAGCAGGACCAGACCTTCTTGTGCTTGATGATGAAGGCGGTGTGCCATGGGTTCCACTTCTTGTACTTCACCCAGTGCCAGCCGCAATTTTCTTCATAGGGGCTGTAGCCGTAATCGTAGCCATAGCCCGGGGGATAGCCATAGCCATAGCCACCGAAGCCAAGGCCGAAATCGACATTGATATTGGTTTTGGCTTCCGCGCTGGCGGCCATGCCGAGGCTCAGGGCGGAAACGGCGGTGAGGGCGATGAGGGTCTTGCGAAACATGGGATAATCCTTCCTTTTTGAGTTGCGCAGCGGTGACGATCACCGTTGTTGACCCCGTTCTTAAGGAAACCGCCCTGAACCAAATCTGAGACCGGTGTTTATCCCGCGTTCATGTTGCAAGGGTTTCCCCGCACCTATATGACCCACGCCCATGACCAGTGTTTTCATCGACGGCGAGGCCGGGACCACGGGCCTGCAAATCCGCGACCGGCTGAGGAGCCGGAGCGATGTCACGCTTGTTTCCATCGATTCGGAAAGGCGCAAGGACTCCAACGCCCGCCGGGAATTGCTGAACAGCGCCGATGTCGCCATCCTCTGCCTGCCCGATGACGCGGCAAGGGATGCCGTGGGGCTTATCGGCAAGGACTCGAAAACCCGGGTGATCGACGCCTCGAGCGCTTTTCGCGTTTCACCCGATTGGGTCTATGGTTTTCCCGAATTATCCAGGACACAACCCGCCAAGATTGCCGCCGCGAAGTGTGTGTCAAATCCCGGCTGTTATCCCCAAGGCCTGATCGCAACCGTCAAGCCTTTGATCGATGCGGGTATCATGCCGGCGTCCTACCCAATCGCCTATAATGCCGTCTCCGGCTATTCCGGCGGCGGCAGGAAGATGATCGAGGATTACGAAGCGCAAGGTGGAAACGCCATCGGCTATTTGCCCTATGGGCTCACCTTCAACCACAAACACTTAGGCGAGATGAAATCGCATGCGGGGCTTGAACGCTTTCCACTGTTCCAGCCGGCCGTCGGCAACTTCGCACAAGGCATGCTTGGGGCGGTTCCGGTGTTTATCGACCGGTTGACCAAAAAAGTGTCGGGGGAAACTATCCGCGATTGCCTCGCGGCCGCCTATGAAGGCTCGGCCTTTATCGAAGTGGCGCCGGTTGCTTCAACGGAGCGTTCGAGCGATGTCAATCCGCAAGCGCTCAACAACACCAACCGCATGCGGCTCCATGTCTTTGCCAACGCCGCGCACGGACACGCATTGCTCGTTTCGGTCTACGACAATCTCGGCAAGGGAGCTTCGGGATCGGCGGTGCAAAATCTCAATCTGATGATCGGGGCCGATGAAAAACTCGGTGTCGATCTCAACCTCGCGGCGTAGGAAAGAACAATGCAGAAATTCGTGAACCTGACCGGCGTTGCCGCTCCCCTCAACATCGTCAATGTCGACACCGACATGATCATTCCCAAGCAATTTCTCAAGACGATCCTGCGGACGGGCCTTGGCGAGTCGCTGTTCCATGAAATGCGCTATACGCAAGGCGGCGAGGAACTGCCGGACTTCGTGCTCAATAGGCCGGCCTATCGCAAGGCGCAAATTCTGGTGGCCGGGGATAATTTCGGCTGCGGCTCGTCGCGCGAGCATGCGCCATGGGCGCTCCTGGACTTTGGCATCCGCTGTGTGATCTCCACCAGTTTCGCCGACATCTTCTACAACAACTGCTTCAAGAACGGCATCCTGCCGATTGTCGTTTCGCCCGATGATTTGAAAAAGCTGATGGATGACGCCGAACGCGGCGCCAATGCCACGC
>JBOHKD010000319.1:0-2368 GCA_050728895.1 Aestuariivirga sp. | reverse complement strand
GTATCGAGGTCAACCGTCGGCAGCGACGGGCCAAGACGGACAAGGTGGATGTGAAAGGCTTGTTGAGGTTGTTGCAGCGGTATGTTGGAGGGGAGCGCGGGATGTTGAGTGTGGTACGGGTGCCGTCGGTTGAGGAAGAGGACGATCGGCGCTTGCATCGGGAGCGGGAACGGTTGGTAAAGGAACGCGGCTCGCACAGTGCACGGATTCAATCGCTGTTGGTGGCGCACGGGATCCGTCTGCCGATCGACTCGGAATTGGTCGAGCGGTTGGAAACGACGACGGGAGGGATGGGATATGCGTTGGGAGCGGACCTGAAAGCGGAGATTGCGAGGGAATACGAACGCTACCGGTTGGTGAATGAGCAGATCCGGGGTTTGGAGAAAGCCCAGCGGGAGCGGGCGCAAGCGGGGTCGAGCGCAGCGATGGAGCAAGTGAACAAGCTGATAGAATTGAAGGCGGTCGGGTGGCAGTCGAGTTGGATTTTGGTGATGGAATTGTTTGCCTGGCGGGTATTCGCGAACCAACGCCAATTGGGGGCTTGTGCGGGCCTGACGCCGACCCCTTATTCGAGCGGTGACAGTGAACGGGAACAAGGCATCAGCAAAGCCGGGAATCGACGCGTCCGACGTCTGATGATTGAGTTGAGCTGGTTGTGGTTGCGCTAGCAACCGAACAGTACCCTGTCGCAATGGTTTCAGAAACGCTTTGCGGGCGGCGGCAAGAGGATGCGCCGGATCGGAATCGTGGCCTTGGCGCGGAAGTTGTTGGTTGCGCTGTGGCGTTATCTGGAATCTGGCGAAGTGCCGGCCGGGGCGATCGTGGCAACGCGATAAACGGAGTCGATCCAAAGGTTTTGGAATAGTCGATCCAGGGTACGGTAAGTTAACAAACAAGCAAAAGAAACCAGGTTAAGTTGTCGAAAGTAGCCCGTGCACATCCCGGGTTGGCCAATCAGCCCAACCGTTCCTACAGAAGGGGCTCTTTCACACTCGGTTCAGGCAGCGTAAAGCGTATGCAATTTAGGGTGACCGGATATCGTTCCGGCACGGATAGAAGGCGGTCACGGCCTGTTTCGGGCTGACGTCACACAAGAACCGGACAACGCAACCAATGAACTTCAGCCCGTGTTATCTGCTATCGCTGGAGAAAAGAGATGAAAAAATAATGCAATTATTTTGATATTTTTTTAAAAGAAGGATTGACAATAGTCGCCTCATAGAAGGGATGTGCTTAGGCCATTGCCATCCGTGGCTTCGGCAGATTCCGGCAATCCCCCGGCAATCCCTGGCCGGGGCAGGCTCTGCCGGAACGACGATTTTGGTGTTGGCTGAAACATCTTGCTAATCAGGTCCGGTTTTGCTTCCAGGATCAAGGGCTGTTCCTGGCGGCCTATCAGAAGGATACGACCTCCGGCACCGTTCGGCCACAGCGGAGCGGGCATGCAGCAAAGCCCGCGCTCGGCGGCCACGACGAAGGAATGCTGGCCCTCATACCAGGCCGCAGGGCGGCGTACTTCCCGGCCATTATCGAAGAAGATCCATTCCGGCATCGGCAACTCGCTTTCTTCGTCGCCGAGTTGCAGATTCAGTTGTGCGAGTCTGAGGTCGCTTCGATCCGGAATGAAGACCGCCATGCCGAATTGGCAAAATACCTCGTCGATCGGCAAATCATCGGCCGGCATCACGCAATAATGCACTTTGCGCCGCCGCCACGCCGACGCCTGGCCGAATTCCCGTTCATGCTTGACTTGCAAATTGGTCACAAGTTAATCGATATGGCCGCCGCCTTCTTCACGGGCAGCCTCCCAACAAGACCGTGCAATCCAGATCGCGACATCGAAAAAGGTCCGCTTTTGTCTGATTTTCTCGCCGCTTTGTTGATCCATTCCATAGTCATACGCGTTGTAGCGCGAAAGCGCCGTAGCTAGGCGCAGATCTTTTTCAAGCTTGCCGTGGCTATCTTCGGCGCACATGCCATCGCCCAGCGCGCGACTCACGCCCCACAGCAAATCGGCATTGAAGGGATCAGCGACCCCTTTTAAGCGCAAATTGTAAATCGATTGCAACGGGCTGAACCCAAGCCCGCTTCGCTCATCCGCCTGGATGCGTTCTTTGAAGCGATCAATCACACCAAACATAATGATCTCCCGATATGGGCAGTGCTGAATGACTTCTATTGGCTAAGGTCACATTATACTTTTGACGGCCAGGAATGTCGCGCGCGGGAGCGCCGGCATCTTGCCGGCACGGCGCTCAAACCTGGCAGGGTGGGCGCCGCCCACCTCGCGCGGGACGGGGTTTGCAAGCCCGTCTCGAAAGTTTCAACGCTGGTCGAGTGTCGAAGCATGGTACCCACACACCAAAAC
>JBOHKD010000318.1:0-2391 GCA_050728895.1 Aestuariivirga sp. | reverse complement strand
TCCCGCTCGCTGGCCGCCTCGACCCACGGGCCGGGAAATCGGCGGTTGTCTATCCGGCAAGGCGGCGCTAAGAGCCGCCGCAGCGTGAAAATGTAAAGAAGAAGGGCCGATCCTGTGCAAATCACCTCGGAATTTTGTAGTCTTGCCGCAGCCGCTGTTTTAGGACTGTTACTCAGTGCTGTCAGTCTCGACGGCGCGGCAGCCCAGTCCACAAAAAACAAACCGGGCCAGTTCGGTCCGCGCGCCAAGGCCGGCCAGCAGCAACAGCAAGCCGCGCAGACCGCACCCACCGCCGAAATCGTGGAGACACATGGCGCGTGGAAAATCCAGTGCGAGACCAGCCAGAAGGCAAGCGCTACGGAGGGGCAGACCGAAAACCAGCGCCAATGCGGCCTGGTGCAAGGTGCGCAGAGCGAGAAGAATCCCAAGGCCGGACTGACACTCGTTGTCGTCAAGGCCAAGCAGGGGGACAAAGAGGTCACCATGATGCGCGTCATGGCGCCGATCGGCGTGTACCTGCCGACCGGGGTGGCGCTCGAGATTGACGGCGCCGCCGTGGGCCGCGTTCCTTTTACCCGTTGCTTGCCGCAAATCTGCATTGCCTTTGCCGAAGCCTCGCCCGAAACACTGGTGAAGCTCAAGAAGGGCACCGCAGCTAATTTCATCGTTTATGAAGCGCCGGGCATCGGCCTGCCGATGAAAATGTCGCTGGAAGGTTTTTCGGCCGGGCTCGCGGCACTCGACAAGCTCTGAGCCTTCGCGCGTGTCCCCCAAGGGGCACTGGTGGAAGCCAGGGCGCGCGCCTATCTTGGAGCCACACTCCGAGAAAGGATGTCCCCGGTGCCCGAGACCGCCAAAATCTCGCTTTTCGACAATACCGGACTAAGCCCCAATCGGGTCCGCGCCATTGTCTCCGAAACCCTGCACAGGTGCGATGATGGCGAGTTATTTGCCGAGCGCCGCCAGAGCGAGAGCCTCGTCTATGACGACGGCAAGCTGAAGGCCGTAAGTTTCGATGAGTCGCAAGGCTTCGGCCTTCGCGCCGTTAGCGGCGAAACGGCAGCCTACGCCCATGCGACCGAGTTTTCGGAAGCCGCGCTGAAGCGGGCGGCGGCGGTCTGCATTACGGTCACGCGCGGTGGTCCCGGAGGAACAGCGGCACTTTCTCCGCCCCGCTCCAACGCCAAGCTCTACGCCGACACCAATCCGGCGGCGGCACTCGCCTTCTCACAAAAGATCGACCTTCTGCAAAAGGCCGACAGTTTTGCCCGCGCGCTTGATCCCCGCGTGCAACAGGTTTCCGTATCGCTCGCCAGCGACTGGCAGTCCATCGAGATCATTCGCGCCGATGGCAGCATCTACCGGGACATACGCCCGCTCGTGCGCTTTAATATTTCGGTGGTGTCGTCCAATGGCAAGGATCAGGGCCAAGGCAGCCATGGCCTGGGCGGGCGGGGCGAACCGCTTTCCTATCTCACCGATGCCCTCTGGCAGGATGCGGCGCGCGAGGCGCTGCGGCAAAGTCTCGTGTCGCTGGAAGCAAAACCTGCCCCCGCTGGCGAAATGGATGTGCTTCTCGGTCCCGGCTGGCCTGGAATTCTTCTCCATGAAGCCGTGGGCCATGGACTCGAAGGCGACTTCAACCGCAAGAAAACCTCCGCCTTCGCAGGCCTCATGGGCCAGCGCATCGCATCCAGGGGTGTTACCATCGTCGATGACGGCATGATCCCCAACCGGCGGGGCTCGATTACCATCGACGATGAGGGCACACCGTCGAATTGCACAACGCTGATCGAGAATGGGATTCTCGTAGGCCTCATGCAGGACCGGCTCAATGCCCGTCTCATGGGTGTGGCACCCACCGGCAACGGGAGGCGCCAGTCGTTTGCCCATGCGCCCATGCCGCGCATGACCAACACCTACATGCTGTCAGGGGCTGAGGACCCACGGGAGATTCAGAAATCCATCAAGCGCGGCCTCTTTGCCAAGTCCTTCGGCGGCGGCCAGGTTGATATCACTTCCGGCAAATTCGTCTTCTCCTGCACCGAGGCCTATCTGATCGAGGATGGCAGGCTGACCACCCCGGTCAAGGGTGCCACGCTGATTGGTTCCGGCGCCGATGCGCTCACCCGTATTTCCATGGTGGGCAACGACATGGCGCTCGATCCCGGTATTGGCACCTGCGGCAAGAACGGCCAGGGCGTGCCCGTCGGCGTCGGCCAGCCGACACTGCGCATCGACCGGCTCACCGTGGGTGGAACCGCGGCCTGACCCATGGCGCCACGCCTTGTCATCTTCGACATGGACGATGTGTTGTGCCGTTACGATCTTGGCCCCAGGTTACGGGCGCTATCGCGCATATCCGGCAAGACCCCACGGGACATTCGCGCG
>JBOHKD010000317.1:0-2401 GCA_050728895.1 Aestuariivirga sp. | reverse complement strand
CGGCATGATGGCGGTAACGGGCGCAACGGCTGGCGGCTTGCTGCTGCTGGCGGCAGGTCTCTATCAGATGACGTCTCTCAAACATGCCTGCTTGCGGAAGTGCCAGACGCCGCTCATGTTCTTTGCCCGCAACTGGCGGACAGGGAAGACTGGTGCTTTCCGCATGGGATTGTCACACGGAACCTATTGTCTCGGCTGCTGTTGGGTACTGATGGGCCTCTTGTTCTATGGCGGCGTCATGGAACTGCGCTGGATCGCCGGAATCGCCGCCTATGTCGCTGCCGAAAAACTCATCTCCCCGCGAACCGGCATTGCCCGCTTCACAGGGATGATCCTGATCGTCTGGGGCGGCTTCGAACTCTACCTTGCTCTTGCCTGACGTTCAAAACGCCAGCGTCTTTGCCTGCTTGACCTGCGGCAGCGCGCGCACCGCTTCCAGCACGCCGGCGGGCATGGCCCCGTCGATCTCGACCAGGCAAATCGCCTCTCCGCCCCGCGCTGTGCGGCCCAGGTTGAAGGTTGCGATATTAACCCCCGCATTCCCCAGCAGCGTACCAAGCGCGCCGATGAAGCCCGGCTTGTCCACATTCGTCACATAGAGCATGTGCGCGCCGAACTCGGCTTCGAGATCGATGCCCTTGATCTGGATGATGCGGGGCTTTCCGTCCGAGAACACCGTTCCCGCCACCGAGCGCTCCAGCCCCGCGGTTGTGATCGTAAGGCGGATATAGGTTTCATAGGCGCCCCGCTGGCTCTGGCGCACTTCATCAACCTTGATGCCGCGCTCTTTCGCCA
This sequence comes from Aestuariivirga sp., assembly GCA_050728895.1. Lineage (GTDB taxonomy): Bacteria > Pseudomonadota > Alphaproteobacteria > Rhizobiales > Aestuariivirgaceae > Aestuariivirga. Next base: position 1,606 of record JBOHKD010000317.1, on the reverse strand, counting down.
CTACGGGTGCCGACACCATGTTGACCGTTCCGAGCATCGGCCGGAGGACCCCGGCGAGTGCGGCGGAAGTCAACGCCCGCGTATTCATCTCGCCTGCCTTGCCGGCGTATTCGATGATAATGCCGATGATCGGCTGATCGGTGAGCTGACCCGCGAAGGAACCGAGCTTTTCCGCAACCGCGATGAAGGGCTTGAGCCGCGGTGCCTCATCCGCCGTGATCGATGGCATGTTGAGCGCGTTGGAAACCGCTCCGTGCAGCAGATAGTCCGCCATCTGCTCGGCCACTTGCAACGCCACGTTCTCCTGGGCTTCGCCGGTCGAGGCGCCAAGATGCGGCGTTGCCACCACCGTCTCGAGATTGAAGAGCTTGTGGTTCGTGGCGGGCTCCACCTCAAATACATCAAGTGCCGCGCCCGCCACGTGGCCAGCCTGCAATGCATCATAAAGGGCATCTTCCACGACAAGGCCGCCTCTGGCGCAGTTGATGATCCGCACACCCTTGCGGCATTTCGCCAGCGCCGCCGCATCGATGATGTTGCGGGTTCTTTCTGTTAGCGGCGTATGCAGCGAAATGAAATCGGCGCGGCGGAAAATCTCGTCGATCTCGACCTTCTCCACGCCGATTTCGATGGCTCGTTCGGACGACAGGAAGGGATCGGATGCAATGACCCGCATCTTGAGTCCCAAGGCCCGGTCGGCGACGATGGAGCCGATGTTGCCGCACCCAATCAGCCCAAGCGTCTTGTTGAAAAGTTCAACCCCCATGAAACGGTTCTTCTCCCATTTCCCCGCATGGGTCGAAGCGTTGGCGGCCGGAATTTTCCGCGCCAGCGCCATCATCATGGAAATCGCGTGTTCCGCCGTGGTGACGGCATTGCCGAAAGGCGTGTTCATGACCACGATGCCGCGCTGGCTGGCGGCCGCGATATCGACATTATCCACACCGATGCCGGCGCGGCCGATCACTCTAAGCCGGGGCGCCGCAGCGATAAGCTTCGCCGTCACCTTCGTGGCCGAGCGAATGGCGAGTCCGTCATAATCGGCAATGGCGGCAAGCAATGCTTGCTTGTCTTGGCCCAGATCGGGTTTGTAATCGACAGCGACACCGCGATCGCGGAAGACCTGAACGGCAGTTTCTGAAAGCCTGTCGGAAACCAGAACGCGGGGAGCCATGCGATGTTCCACGCTATTCATCGCTTGCCTGCTCAAACGCCCAGTCGAGCCACGGCGTTAGCGCTTCGAGGTCGGACGTTTCAACGGTGGCGCCACACCAGATGCGCAACCCCGGCGGCGCATCGCGATGAGCCCCGATATCAAAGGCAACGCCTTCCATCTCCAAAAGCTTCACCATCTTTTTCGGCACGGCCTCTTTGCCATTGAGCTTCAGGCAGACCGAAGTGTTCGAGCGGGTTTCAGGCCGCTTCGCAAGATTCTGCACCCAAGGTGTTTTCGCAACCCAGGCGTCGATCACCGCGGCATTGGCGTCGGCCCGAGCCCGGAGTGCTTTCAGGCCGCCAATGCTTTGCGCCCATTTCAACGCCACGAGGTAATCTTCAACACACAGCATCGATGGTGTGTTGATCGTTTCACCTTCAAAGATATTGG
>JBOHKD010000316.1:0-2406 GCA_050728895.1 Aestuariivirga sp. | reverse complement strand
TCCCATGGGCCGCAATGGCCCGGCGTTCCTCGCCTATGTGAATTTCACGGCCGCGCAATTGAAGTGGAACGAGTCGCTGGTTTATTCCACCGCCGCCGCCTATCTCGCCACCCGCATCGCGGGAGCCCCGCAGATGAGTCACGGCAATGGCAATGTGACACCGCTTACCTACCAGGAAATCATCCAGCTCCAGGAATTGCTGGCGGCACGCGGCTATGACGTGGGCGAGCTCGACGGCAAGATCGGCAAGGGCACGCGCGCCGCCGTCAAGGATATGCAGATCAAGCTGGGCCTGCCCGCCGATTCCTATCCGGACCGGGAATTTCTGGAGCGCTTGCGCCGTAGCTGATCATTCATGGCGGAGCGCCTCGATGGGATCGAGGCGGGCGGCGCGGCGGGCCGGAAAATAACCGAACACGATGCCGATGACGCCGGAGAAGACGAAGGCCAGCGCCACGATGCGCAAATCCGCCGCGTAAGGAATGCCCATTGCATAGGCCGCGGCGCCGGCAAGGCCCAAGCCCACAATAATTCCGATGATGCCGCCGAAAAGTGCGAGCACAATCGCTTCCACCAGAAACTGCATGAGCACCTGCGCTTCCAAAGCGCCGATGGCCAGCCGGATGCCGATCTCGCGGGTGCGTTCGGTGACCGAGACCAGCATGATGTTCATGATGCCGATGCCGCCCACCAAGAGGCTGATGGCGGCAACCGCCCCCAGGAGCGCTGTCATCACAGAGGCGGTTGCGGCCATGGTGCTGGCGACCTGCGTCATGTCGCGCACCGTGAAATTATCCTCCTCGCCGGGCGCGACGCGACGCAATTCGCGCAAGATGCCTTCGGCATCGGCCTGTACCGCCGGCACGGCCTCGCTGGTTGCAACCGAAACATAAATCGCGGCGATCCTGGTGTTGCCCGCGAGCCGGCGCTGGAAAGTGCGCAGTGGCATGATCACCGTGTTGTCCTGGTCCGAACCGAATGCCGATTGGCCCTTGGCATTCAACAGTCCGATGATTTCGCAGGCAAAGCCGCCCGCCCGCAGGCGGTTCCCCACCGGATCGAGAGAGCCGAACAATTCCTTGACGATCATCTGGCCGATGACACAGACGGAAGCGCCCGAGCGGACTTCACCGGGCGTGAACGGCCGGCCCTTGGCGAAGCTCCAGTCCTGGGTCGTGAAATAATCCTCGTCAGTGCCGGTGATCGAGGCGTCGTAATTCTGCGCTCCGAAGACAACGCTCGCCTGCTTGCTGGCCGTGGGCGCCATCGCCCGGACATGGCCGAGATTGGCCCGCAAGGTTGCGACATCCTGCTCGCGGAAGGAGCGGGCCTCGCCGCCGCTGGGGCCGAAGGTGCTCTGGCCCGGCCGTATTACCAGCATGTTGCTGCCGAGTTTTGCGAGATCGCTCGCGACCTTCTCCGAGGTGCCGTTACCGATCGTCACCATGGCGATGACGGCGGCAACGCCGATGACGATGCCGAGAAGTGTGAGGACCGAGCGCAGCACGTTGCGGCGAACCGATTGTAGGGCGAGTTTGACGGCCTCCCACAGCATCAGGCGGCAACTTTCACACTGTCGGATTCGATGTGGCCGTCAAGGAAGCGGACGATGCGCCGGGCAAAACCCGCAATATCGGAATCATGGGTTACCATGACGATGGTGAAGCCGCGCTCGGCGTTGAGGCGGACCAGAAGCTCCATGATTTCGCGGGCGCGCTTTGTATCGAGATTACCGGTGGGCTCGTCGGCGAGCAGCACCAGGGGATCGGTGACCATGGCCCGCGCAATGGCCACGCGCTGCTGCTGGCCACCGGAAAGTTCGGCCGGCGTGTGCCCCTCGCGGCCTTCAAGCCCCACCAGATGCAGGGCTTTCACGGCGTGGGCATGGCGTTCGCTTCGGGCAAGCCCGCGATAGATCAGTGGCAGCTCGACATTTTCGATTGCCGTAGTGCGGGCCAGCAAATTGTAGCCCTGAAAGACGAAACCCAGATAGTTGCGGCGCAGGAGCGCGCGCTGATCGCGGCTGAGACTTGTGACATCGGCGCCGCTGAAGCGGTAGGTGCCGCGGCTTGGCGTATCGAGGCAGCCCAGAATGTTCATGGCGGTGGATTTGCCGGAACCCGAAGGGCCCATGATGGCGGTGAATTCGGAACGCTCGATTGCAAGATCGACACCCGCGAGTGCTCGTATCCGGCCCTCGCCCTCGCCATAGACGCGCTCGATCCGTTCAAACGACAAAAGTGGAGTGCTGCCACTCACTGGCCGGTTCCCGCCGCCTGGGTGATGACGGCATCGCCTTCCGCCAGAGCGCCGCCGGTGATTTCGGTGAGCTTGCCGTCGCTGGCCCCGGCCGTAACACTGACCTCGCGGGCCACGCCATTGTCCAGAACCCACAACTTGCGCTCG
>JBOHKD010000315.1:0-2410 GCA_050728895.1 Aestuariivirga sp. | reverse complement strand
GCTTCCGGGCGTGCAGCGCATTCAATCGGCGCTGGCGCTGCGGACCGTGAAAGCGTGGGCCGGCTATCCGATCTGAGACGTTCCATGCTGAAGTCGCTTCCCGTTCATATGCTTTGGGTTTCCGGCGAACTCTCCAGGCTGGCGAGGCTGAGTCTGGCGAGTTTTCTTGCCCATGGCTACCGGGTCACATTGTGGAGCTATGACAAGCCCCCCCTTCAACGTTGCGGCGTGGAGCTGCGCGATGCCGCCGAACTGGCGCCCCGCGAGGGCAGCTTTGCCGCCCTCACCAGTTTGTTCCGCTACAATGTGCTGGCCACGCACGGCGGTGTGTGGTCCGACATGGATATCGTGGCATTGAACGCCACGCCCGATATTCCGGCAATGCCACTGGTTGCCTCCGGGAAACGCCGCCCCTTCCGCCACCGGGAAGCAAGCGCCACGGGCGAGGGCCTCACCCAGGTCACCAATTGCTTCATGGCAAATCCAACGCCATGCGACGGCGATCTCTGGCAACGCGCCACGTCATCGGTGGAATCGATTGTGCCGCACGAACGCACCTGGGAAAACGTGGGGCCCCATCTGCTGACGCGACTCATGCTGGATCGGCCGGATCACGGCGTTCACATTCTTCCGCCCGAGGCTGTTGACCCGGTCGCCTGGTGGAATGTTCCCGCCTATTTTCTGGAAGCGCGCGACCCGCCGCCGTCGCCCTTCATGCACATGTATGCCTCGATCTGGGCCAAGCGTGGCGCCGACGCTGAAGCACCGTTCCCTGAAAGCTCTCTCGCAGGGAAGTTGTGGCGCGCCTACGGGCTGTGACCTAGAGCATGTTCCGCCAAAGTGTACACACTTTGGCGGTAAGAACATGCTCCAACCGATTGAACTGGCGCATTTTCTTGTCCGGAAAGTGGATTCCACTTTCCGGGAAAATGTGCTAGCAGCGGTCCAGTTGCCGGTCGCGCCAGACCATCAGGATGCCGGCGGTGATCACAATTGCCGTGCCGATCCAGGTGAAGCCATCGGGAAAATCGTCGAAGATGAGAAGCCCATAGATCACGGCCCAAATCATAAATGAGTACTCGAAGGGTGCCACGAAAGTCGATTCGCCGTATTTGTAAGCCGATACGAAAAACATCATGGTGAATGCCGCCAGAACGCCGATGGCAAGCAAGGCAACGCCATCGAACAAACCCGGCCAAACCCATGGCCGCGAAAGGAACACCAGGCTTTTGTGGGAAAGCCAGCCGAAATCGAAACTATTGAACAGGATGGCAAGCACCAATCCCACGGATAAAAGCACCGTGCTCTGCCACATGGCGATGACGGCAAGCGGCACTTGATGGGCGATGGGCCGTCCCAACATTTGGCCAATGGCGTAAGCAAAGGCCGAGATGAGGGCTAGAATGGCGGCGGGTTCGAAAACGCCAGCACCCGGCCGCACCATGATCAAGACACCGATGAAACCCGCCAGGATGGCCAGCCAGCGATGCAGCCTAACGCGCTCGCCGAGGATTGGACCGGCAAGTCCCGCCACGAAAAACGGCATGGTGAAATAAATGGCCACCACATTGGCAATCGGCATCGCCGCGATGGAGAGGATATAAGTGAGGTAACCCGTACACAGAATGATGGAGCGGAGCAACACGCCGCCGAGAAGCGGTGTCGTCAGCAAACGGAAGCCGCCCGCGCGATGTACCAGCACGGCAAGTATTGGAAAAGAACCCAGGCAGCGGAAAATAATCGCTTCATAAGCGGAGTAGCTTCCGGACATGAGCTTGACGACAGCATCCAGCGTCGAGGCACAACCGATCGCAGCCAGTATGCAAACAATCGATAGTATACGGTTGTCGCGATGGGTGCCGTCCATGGGTTGAGGCTTAGCCTGCGTATCCCAAGCCGGAAAGAGGTGAGATATATAATCGGGGACGTGACTTGACTTTACCAAGCCGGTGGGACCAATCCTCGGCCAGTGCAAGAGCCAGCCAGTCCATGACCGAGCCCGCTGTCGACACCTCGCCCAAGACCTGGGACGAGATCAAGACAACCACCTGTTACATGTGTGCCTGCCGCTGCGGGATCAAAGTCTATTTGAAGGACGGCACGGTTAAATATATCGACGGCAACCGCGAGCATCCCGTCAACAAGGGCGTGATCTGCGGCAAGGGTGCGGCGGGCATCATGCAGCACTATTCGCCTGCACGGCTTACAAAGCCGTTGCTGCGCGTGGGCGAGCGTGGTTCCGGCGAATTCCGCGAGATCGAGTGGGAGGAGGCGCTGCGCACCGCGACGCTGTGGCTCTCGGAAGTGCGCAACACCGATCCCAAAAAGCTTGCCTTCTTCACCGGGCGCGACCAGAGCCAGGGCTTGACCGGATGGTGGGCGGCGCAGTTTGGAACACCCAACTATGCGG
>JBOHKD010000314.1:0-2420 GCA_050728895.1 Aestuariivirga sp. | reverse complement strand
AAAAATGATCGTCCGTCCGTGTGCTGACGGCCGGCATTTTGCCTTGTGTTCCGGCGTTATTCCGAGAATCTCGGCATTTCGTCCGTATACGGACGGAGCGAAGTCCGGCATCGCTATTTACGAAATGTTAGGATAAATCCGGCGACATACCAGATGTTGACGGCATATTGCCGAATCACACAAACGGGTACACAACAAGTTCCGATGACAACGAAAAAAGCAGTTGATCGCCGATTTCAGTTGTTTGACGTGTGGCTTACCTGCGTTGTGGGGCTCTAACAACACTAGGAGAAATAACATGGCGAAGAAAGCTGCTAAGAAGCCTGCTAAGAAGGCCGGCAAAAAGAAAGCCAGCAAAAAGAAGAAGTAAGCTTCGATAGCAATCTTCAGGACTGGACCCCGGATGGCTTCGCCTCCGGGGTCAGTTCATTTTGGAGGAGCGATGCCTCCTGCCGGGAGACGCCTATTGATATACGTGAACGGGCGCTCCCACCCGCACGAGCTGGTAAAGATCGACCACGTCCGAATTCATCATGCGGATGCAGCCCGACGATACCGCGCCCCCGATCGAGGCTGAATCGTTGGTGCCGTGAATGCGGAACAGGGTGCCGCCGATATACATGGCGCGCGCTCCCAGCGGATTTCCTGGCCCTCCCTCCATGAACGCCGGAATATGGTGGCCCTTGGCCGCCTCGCGTTCGATCATCCGCTTGGGCGGCGTCCAGCTTGGCCATTCCTGCTTGGCGACAATGCGCGAACTGCCGCTCCACTGGAAGCCCTCGCGCCCGACACCCACGCTGTAGCGCCGCGCCTTGCCGTCGCCGAGCACATAGTAGAGAGCCCGCTCCGGCGTTCTGATGACGATGGAGCCCGGCGCATATTCCTCCGCCTCTTCCCACGAGACGACTTCCGCCGTCGCATAATCGCGGCCTGCCTGCATTCTGCGCGCGCCGCGCGGCCTGCCAAACAGGCATTCGAAAAATCCGCCACAGTCCCTTCGGGTGGTATGCCGGCGCTCTTCCGCCTCTTTTCGTGCCGTGAGTGCCGCCTTTTTCTGTGCCGCGGCTTTCGTTTTCTTGAGAAGCAACTGTTCCTCGGTGCTTGTGCGCGCCGTGGTGCTGGCCACCGCCGGAACTGCAACCGCCAGCGCTATAAGAATCGACAATGCCACAAACAATTTTCGCATCATGCACCTTTCATTCATTATTGAATCACGCAGAACCTAGCTTCTCCGCCTTGAGTCAGCAATGGGGCTTTGCGGTTCCGCTTCACCTTCCCTATGATCGGCCCTTGAGAGCCAACCCCAAACACGGAATCTTCCATGAAAACCTTACCAAAAACCTTTTTTGTGATCTGCCTTGCCGGAACCTTGCTTACGCTTCCCGTGGCAGCCGCCGATGTCCCTGTAGTGGTGCGGGTATTGCTTGCCAACTGGAAGGCCCAGATGCAGGTGGAACCCACCTATGAATCGATCGATGACGATGGTTCTGGCAACATTACCGTCAACAAGCTCAGGCTGGAAAAATCCCCCGGCGGCCCTCCCGGTCTGACACTCACCATCGATGAAATCAGGCTGGAGGGCGTCTCGGGCGGAGACAACGGCCTGTATGAAATCGGCCATGCCACCTTCACCGGCACAAAGGCTTCGATCGACAACCCCGCAGGCACGTCAATCTCCTTCAGCATGCCGGCAGGGTCGGCGGAAGGCTGGTATGTGAAGGACGCGGGCGAAAATCCCGTGCCGGAAGAAGCCTTGCGCGCCAGCATGACCTTGGCCAGGAAACTTTCATCCGGTCCGATCACCATCGAGGCCAACGGCCAGTCCGTGACCGCCGATGGCTACGAATCGACCTGGGATGGCGACCCGGTGACGGGATCCGGCACTACCATCTTTAAGCTTTCCAAAGTGGTGATCCCGGAAGCTGCCATGGCTCTGGCCGATCCAACTGGCTCGCTCAAGCAACTCGGCTATTCGGGTCTGACCTTCGATATCGAAGGCGACGGCAAGATGGATATTGCCGGGGGCAAGATGGGCATGGCCTTCAACGTCGCCTATGTCGGCAAGGACATGGGTTCCCTGAAATTTTCAGGCGGTGCCGGCGATATTCCCCTGGCGATCTTCGGCGAATTGCAAAAAGCCCAAGCCGCCGGCAAGGAGCCCGACTTCACGGCGCTGATGCCGGAGTTGCAGAATGTCTCGTTCAGCGGGTTCACGTTCCGGTTCGAGGATAATTCGATCACCAAGAAAGTACTGCCGATCGCCGCCGCCATGCAGGGCATGAACGAGGCCGCCATGGTGGCCAATGCCGGGGCCATGCTCCAGATTGGCCTGATGCAGCTCAACAACCAGGCTTTCACCGAGCAGGTGGTGGGAGCTGTCAACAGCTTCCTCAAGGACCCTCGGTCGATCACCGTGGAGT
>JBOHKD010000313.1:0-2468 GCA_050728895.1 Aestuariivirga sp. | reverse complement strand
GTATTGCCCTCCCTCCTTGCGATCCTCGCCATTGAGTTCACATTCCTCGCCGCCAATGGCCTCAAGCTCTTCAGCGGCGGCTACATGCCGGTGTTGATCGGCGCCACCATCATCCTGATCATGAGAACCTGGCTGAAGGGCCGCGCCGCCCTCGCCGCCAGGCTCCGCCGCGAGTCGATCGAATTAATTGGCCTGCTGGAAAGCCTCGAACGCCGCACGCCAACGCGGGTCGCGGGTGCCGCGGTATTCATGCAGACCGATCCCATCTATGCGCCGAGCGCCTTGATGCACAATCTCAAGCATAACCGGGTACTGCACGACATCCTCGTCTTCATCACGGTGGAAACCACCGACGAGCCACGGCTTGAACGCGAGGAGGACCGGGTTTCGGTCAAGCAGATTCCGCTTGGCGCGTGGCTGGTGGAAGCCCGCTTCGGTTACATGGAACAGCCCGACGTGCCCGCGGCCCTGCGGGCCTGCGAGGCGCACGGCCTCGCCATCGACCCGCGCCAGGCTTCCTATTTCCTCGGCCGACGTGTCATCCGCATTTCCGACCGCTCGGCACTTCCCTTCTGGCAGCAGCGCATTTTCATGATGCTGGCAAATCAATCCGCCAGAGCCATCGAATTTTTCCGCATTCCCCCGGACAGGGTCGTTGAGCTCGGCATGCAGATGAGTGTTTAGCCCGTGACGCAGCTTTCCCCCTTCTCTCTTCCCGGCCGCTTCTGGCGCGGCAACCTTCACACCCACTCCAATCTTTCCGACGGCGCGCTCCCGCCCCAGGGCGTCGTCGAGGCCTACAAGAACGCGGGCTACGACTTCCTCATGTTGTCGGAACATTTTCTCGAGCGTTTCAATTGGCCGATCGCCGACACACGGGGCTTTCGTTCCAACAACTTCACCACCATCCTCGGCGCGGAAATTCATGCTCCGAAAACCAGTGCCGGCGAACTCTGGCATATCGTGGCGGCGGGTCTGCCGCTTGATTTTCCACAGGTGGCGGCTGGTGAAACCGGTCCTGAGCTGGCGCGCCGCGCCCGCGACGCCGGGGCCTTTATCGGCATTGCCCATCCTGCCTGGTCGCAGCTTACGATTGAAGATGGCCGCGCCATCGACTGCGCCCATGCGGTTGAAATCTATAATCACGGCTGCGCCATCGAGAACGACCGTGGCGAAGGCATGTATCTGCTCGATCAGCTACTGAACGAGGGCAAACGCCTCACCGCTTTCGCCACCGACGATGCACATTTCAAATCGCCGGACCAGTTCGGCGGCTGGGTGAATGTGAAGGCCGAAAGCCTCGATCCCGAAATTCTGCTCGAAGCGCTGAAGAACGGCCACTACTACGCGAGCCAAGGCCCGCAACTCAATGATGTTTCGCTGGTGGGAAAGGAAATCTCGATTGCCACCTCGCCTGTCGATACCATTGCCGTGCTGTGCGGCACGTCCCGCACCTGCGTCCGCACCGGCAAGGCGATTACCGATGCGGTGTTCGATCTCAAGAAACTGGAAAAGGGCTGGCTGCAGCAGAGGCAGAGCCCCTGGTTCCGCGTCGTTGCCATCGACCATGCCGGAAAAAGGGCGTGGAGCAATCCGATATGGTGGGATGAATTGGGCTAGGCCCTTGACGGCATGGCGGCGAGGCCCGCGAGTGCCACAAACGCGAACCCCGCGCTCACGAGAAACACCGCACTGGCGCCGGCCATGTCCCACAGGATGCCCGCCACCGCACTCGCCGCGAAGAGAGCAAGCCCGCTTACAAGATTGAAGGCACCGAAACCCGTGCCGCGCAATTCGGCAGGCGCAGCATCGGCGACAAGTGTTGCGAGGATGCCCTGGGTCAATCCCATGTGGAGCCCCCATAGCGCCACGCCGATCATCACCAGGGACACGGAATTTCCCAGCGCCAGCACCAGATCGGCGGCAATGAGCACCATGAGTCCCGCCGCGAGCAGGCCCTTTCGTCCCACCCTGTCGGAAAGCGCTCCCGCCGGGTAGGAAGAGAACGAATAGACTAGGCTCATCACCACCAGGACCAGCGGCACATAGGCTGTGGCGAACCCTGCGGCGGAAGCTTTGAGAATGAGAAAGGCTTCGGAAAATCGCGCCAGCATCATGACGGCGCCAAATCCGGCGACGATCCAGAATTGCCGGCCGAGGAGCCGCGCCGTGGCCGGATTGAAGCCGGGCTTGGCGTTCTCCTGGACAGCATGGAGTGGCTCCTTGATGCCGAAAGCAAGGATCGCCACGGCAATGAGGGCGGGAAGGCAGGCTATCCACAGCACCGCGCGCAGATCTTCCATGAGGAGGACCATCAGGGCGATGGCCAGAAGCGGCCCCAAGAAGGCCCCCACCGTATCCAGCGACTGGCGGAGGCCGTATGCCGCGCCCCGCGATTGCGGGGGTGTCATATCGGCTACCATGGCATCGCGGGGCGCGCCGCGAATACCCTTGCCGATGCGGTCGGC
>JBOHKD010000312.1:0-2478 GCA_050728895.1 Aestuariivirga sp. | reverse complement strand
AGGTAGGACTGTCATCGACCGCCAAGATTTTCATGTGTGTTCCTGTGCTTTGATGCCGTTCAGAACATCGGCCAGACCGAGATCGGTGAAGGCGGCGTTGAATACGGTGGAAGAATTTCTGAGGCTCAGGGCCATGCCGGTTCTCCGCGCCTCCAGCATAAAGGCGGTAAGCACCTGGACACATGCCGTGGACATGCGGCTGACCTTGCCGGCATCGATCAGCAGCGGAATTTGCCGCCCCAGGCCCTGCAGCAGGGCGTCTTTCAGGGACTCCGCCGCCCGCAGGTCGAGCACCGGGTCAAGGGTCAGGCTCAACCGTTCCGTCGAGGCATCGGGCAAGGGCATCATGGGACCTTCCTCGTAATTGGCGCGCCCCGCATCTCGGCTAGACCAAGGCAGCCGGGCAGCAACAGCTACGGCTACAAATTTTCCGGTACTTTGGGGGAGGTTGGTTAATAACTCGGAAATTGCATCGCCGCGGAGGCCGGATTTTGGCCGTAACCCGCTGCAAATGGACAACTCTTGCGAAAAGCAGAGAATTTTTGCGGCCAGGCTGATAAAAGACTCCAATCCAAGAGAAGCCGGGCATGATCCTCAAGTTAAACGTCGTTCCTTTCATCAGCGTCGACGCCATGATGAAACTGGTGTTGAGCGTGGGGGTTAAAAGGTTCCTGACCGAGCTTGCGGCCTATGTCGAGGAGGATTCCCGCCGCTGGGAAAGCTTCGACAAGCGCGCACGTTGCCTCTCATAGTTCCAAGACGTGATTGAACTGATGCCGGCCAGCGATGGACAGGTTTGCAGCTTTGGCAGCACCCGATGATCATACCGCAGCTTAGCGTGGAGCTGGGGGTGGCGGACGATGCTCAAAGACGATAGGCTTTGTCTAGCGCTCACTCTCCGGAAAGCTCACGGCCATGTCGGCCGCAGCCAATTCGCCCCAGTTGTAGAGTGCAATCTGAAGGACACGCCTCACGATGAAGCATATTCACGGATTGGACATTCCGAACAACCTCGAAGACGTTTGCGATCCGCAGTGCATGGCGTTGCTGGTCTATGACATGCAGGTCGGTATCGTCGGCCAGGTCGCGACGGGCAGCCACATCGTCGGGCAGTGTGCCCGAGTGCTGGCGGCGGCACGGTCCGCAGGAATGCGCACGGTCTTCACGCGCCATCTTTCGATGCCTAAATCCTGGATGGGTGTTACCCAATACCGGACCGCCATGGCCTGGCAGCGGCAGACGGAGCCCGATACGGTCAAGCCGTGGTTCCTGCGGGATTCGCCGGGCTTTCAGATCGTTCCAGAACTGGCCCCGAACGCTGATGAAGCGGTGTTCGACAAGCTTGCCATGTCCGCCTTCGAAGGTACGCCCCTGACGTTCGCGCTGCGAGATTGCGGCGTGTTCGCAGTCGCCATTGTTGGCATCGCCACCGAAATCGGCATCGACCCCACCGCGCGTCACGCCGCCGACCTGGGGTTCATCCCCGTGATCATCGAAAACGCCTGCGGAGCAGGGGATGAAGCGGCCGCAACGCGCTCCCTGGAGGCGCTTCGCTTCGCCGGCGATGCCATCATCACCGATAGCCAGACCGTCATCGCGCACCTTGGGTGAGGCGTAGACGGTCCGGTTCCAGACGGTTCTACGAGGACAGCCAACGGTTCGATTGAGGCTGCCCTGTGAAGAAAGCGCCGTCAGCGGCCAGAGATTGTTGTAACCGCTGTCGTTAAGTGGCGGAAGGGGAGGGATTCGAACCCTCGATACGCTTTCACGTATGCACGCGTTCCAGGCGTGTGCCTTAAACCACTCGGCCACCCTTCCCACAAAGTGGCGCGCACTATAGTCACCAAAGCCCGGCAATCAAGCATTGTTGAATGGCGATAAGCGCTTGGGCCTCCTATATCGGGATCACCCTCACAAGGAGACCAAATCCATGCTCTTTGCCCGCCGAAAGGCCGAAATGATCGGCGAGGCCCAGGCCCTGCCGGGCCGCGCCCAGCCTATACCGACTGCTCCCACCCATTATGTGACAGGCAATCCCTTGCAAGGGCCCTACCCCGCCAGCGGCGCCAAGGCGATTTTCGCGCTTGGCTGCTATTGGGGGGCGGAGCGCAAGTTTTGGACGGTTCCCGGTGTTTGGGTCACGGCTGTCGGCAATGCCGGCGGCTTCACGCCCAACCCCACCTATGAGGAAGTGTGCAGTGGCGCCACGGGCCATGCCGAGTCGGTGCTTGTCGTCTACGATCCCGCCAAGGTGAGTTACGAAGCCTTGCTCAAGATTTTTTGGGAAGCGCATGACCCAACCCAAGGTATGCGCCAGGGCAATGACACGGGCTCCCAGTACCGCTCGGCGATCTATTGGACGGCGCCTGAGCAGCGCGATGCGGCCATGGCTTCCAAGACTGCTTTTGAAAAAGCGCTGGCGGCAAAAGGTTATGGCAGGATCACCACCGAGATCGCCGAGGCCGGGCCGTTTTACTT
>JBOHKD010000311.1:0-2483 GCA_050728895.1 Aestuariivirga sp. | reverse complement strand
TCACCTTGCGATCCGTGTGTTTCAGCATCATGTCCTTGGCCTGCGAATACTCGACCCAATGCTTGCGCGACTCGAGGTCCATCGGACTGAGCTTCCACCGCTTGATCGGGTTTTGCATGCGGCCGGTCAGCGCCGCCGCTACTACGACGGCGTGGCAACCTTCATGGCGCGATATTTCGCCGACCAGTCACGCGAGTACCGCATCGCCAAATACGAATTGGGAGACGCGGCCGCCGATGGCAAGGACATCCTGATCGACAGTAAAATCCACCTCGTCTCCGGCCAGACCTACACCGTGGTATGGCGCCTGTCGTGGAGCAAGGGGGCCTACAAAGTGGCGGACACCAAGGTGCTGGGATTTTCCCTGGTCTACATGCAGCGGGGACTTTTCACCTCGTACATTTCCAAGCGCAACGGCGATGTCAGCCAGCTTGTCGCGGTTTTGAACCGCTGACGGAATCTTAACCGCCTCTACCTAGCCTCATCGGTTCATGTTGCAGTGGGGTTTGCGTATGGTGTGGGGCCGGGAGCTCGTACGATTAACCGTGCTTGCCGCCTTTCTGGCTGCCTGTTCATCCGGAAACCGGACGAATTTCGAAACCGAGGGGCTCATAGCACCGTCCGCCCAATGCACGGTCAAGCCTTCCGAGCTTGGTGAGGCAGAGCGGCTTCGTACCATCGATGAGGGCAATGGCTGCGAAGTGCGCAATGCCTGGCGTGTTTATTCCTTGGCCCAAATCTCCTTCAGCCAACCGGCCACGCTAAACTGCGGCATGGCGGACCCTCTCAACAACTGGCTGCAAAATGTTGTGCAGCCCGCGGCCCAGCGCCGGTTCAGCGAAAGTGTCGTCTCGCTTGACGTCGCCGCGTCTTATTCCTGCCGGGCGCGCAACAATCGGTCCGGCAACAAGATGAGCGAGCACGGATACGGCAATGCCATCGATATCGCGGCCTTCACGCTGGAAAGCGGCCGCAAGGTGAGCGTCCGTAGCGGCTGGCCGGGCCGCTCCGATGAGCGTGGTTTCCTGCGGCTTGTCCGGGAGGAGGCATGCGATAATTTTATGACCGTGCTGGGCCCGGGCTCCGACCGCCACCACCGCGACCATATCCATCTGGATTTGCAGAACCGCCGCAACGGAAATCATTATTGTCATTGAAAAGCAAGGGCGTTCAATCGTTTAAGCGATATTCTTGAGAGTTAGGTGCAAGGCCTTTTGGGCGGCGGGTTGCAATCGGACCAGGGGGCGGGCATATCTTCTCCCATGGAACAGGAAATCATCAAACCGGAAACCCAGCCGCGCAGCGGCAGCCAGGCTTTCAGCCCGCTGGGCTGTTTCCTCGCCGCCGCAGGCGTTACGCTGCTGGCGTTCTGCAAATTGGGCGCCGCCATGGTGGCCACCGTTTGGGCCGCCTCCAAGCTGTTCGGCCTTCCCGACTTTATGATGCTTGGCCTGATGGCGCTGGGAGCCGTGCCGGTGGTATGGGCCACCATATGGACAGCGGGACGCGCCTGGCATGTGGAGCGGCGTCTGGCGCAACATCTCGACATCGACACGCCGATTTTCAAGCTCGCGCATTATTTCAAGCGCGGCTGATTTCCACTCTCTTTCCATGTCGATCTGGACCCGAATCGCCGAGAGCATTTCCGCCACCGGCTACTCAATCGGGGGCTTCCTTGCGAAGCTCGCTCGTTCGCGCGCCACCGCGCCCGAAAAATCGATTGCCTTCACCATCGGCATGATCGCGCTCGGCGCCAAGATGGCCAAGGCCGACGGCATCGTTACCCGGCGCGAGGTTGATGCGTTCAAACAGGTTTTCCATGTGCCTGCGAGCGAACTCGCGGGGGTGGCGCGCGTGTTCAATCTGGCGAAGCAGGATGTGGCGGGATTCGACAGCTATGCCCGCCAGATCGCACGCCTGTTCAAAACCAAATCCGCAATTTTGGAAGATGTGCTCGACGGATTGTTCCACATCGCCAAGGCGGATGAGGCAATCCATCCCGCCGAAAGCGATTTTCTGGAAACCGTGGCCAGGATTTTCGGTTTCCCGGAAAATGAATTCGCCAATATCAAAGCGCGTCACGTGGCGAGCGGAGCGGTCGATCCTTATCGTATCCTCGGACTGGAGCCTCCCGTGTCGCCAGCAGCGATCAAGCAGCGCTACCGCAAGCTGGTGCGCGATAATCATCCCGACCGTCACATCGCGGCCGGCGTGCCGGAAGAAATGATCGCACTGGCAACCGAAAGATTGCAACGCATCAATGAAGCCTACGACCGGATCATGGCGGAGGCTACACCATGACCCGCTCAGCCCTGGCGCGGGTTTTCGCGGCGTCGCCGAATATCGAGCCCCGGCCCGGCGGGAGGCGTCCCGGCATGATCGTGCTGCATTATACCGGCATGGAGAGCGCCGCCGCCGCTTGCGCCTGGCTGTGCAACAAGGCTTCGGGCGTTTCCTGTCACTATCTGGTGGAAGAGGATGGC
>JBOHKD010000310.1:0-2484 GCA_050728895.1 Aestuariivirga sp. | reverse complement strand
GCATAGCGGCGGCCGCCATCGAGATCGCGCACAAAGGGCGGGCCGTAAACCGGCGCGAAGACCGTGTTCATGCCGCCGATGGTGACATGGTTGGCGGGATTGCGGGCGTGCTGGGTGAATTCCCGTGGCGCCGTCTTGATCAGGCCGCGCACCAGGCCCTTGGGAAAGCGCACCCGGTCGCCTTTGACATCGGCGCCGGCATCTTTCCACATTTGCAGCGCTTCCGCGTCGTCGCGAAAATCGACGCCGATTTCCTGCAACACGATCTCGGCATTGTGCTCGATCAGCGCAAGCTGATCGTCCGAGAAAGGCTCGTAGAGCTTGATCTTGCGGCGGATGAAGCCTGCCTGATGCACGGTGGTGGAGGTGCGCGCCGCACGGCGGGCATCCGCACCTCCGCGGGTCCGGCGGCCGCCGCCTGTCGATGCGGGTTGGAATTCGGTCATGGTTTCCTTGTTTGTTGAAAAAGTCTCACCACAATCGTTTTACGCTTAATATATGGGCTCCACGGGGGAGGAAACGTCAGCCAAAGGCCAGGAAACGACGTGCCGTTACCCGTCATCGATCTGCATGTCTGCCATCATTCTGTAACCTCTCGCTCCCTCCGGCAAGAGCCGCTATGAGGAGCGAGGAGCTATCCCCCATGAAAGTCTATATCAGCGTCGATATCGAAGGTATTGTCGGCATCGAAGGTGCGGAAGCCGCGCAATATTTCGATGTACTGCGCATGTTGAATTATGTGACATGACGCTGTCGAAACGCCCCACCGTCGAATTCATCGTCCTCGTCGCCTTGCTTAGCGCCATGGTGGCGATGTCGATCGATACCATGCTTCCCGCCATCGGCCAGATCGCCACCGAACTTGGCGCCGATGATCCAAACGACCGGCAGCTCATCATCACCACGTTCTTTGGCGGGATGACAATTGGTACGCTGATCTATGGCCCGATCTCCGATTCAACCGGGCGCAAGCCCGCGATCTTCGCCGGCCTTCTCCTCTATGCCGCCGGCTCGCTCCTCTGCCTGTTTGCGACGAGTTTCACCATCATGCTCGTGGGCCGGGCCATGCAGGGCTTCGGTGCCGCGGGCCCCCGCATCGTCTCGATTGCCATGGTGCGCGATGGCAGTTCCGGGGCGGCCATGGCGAAAGTCATGTCCTTCGTCATGGCGGTGTTCATGCTGGTGCCGATTCTGGCGCCATCCATCGGCCAGATAGTCCTGCTGGTGGCGCATTGGCGCGCGATCTTCGCCGGCTTTCTCGTCATGGGGATTATCGCCGCCCTTTGGCTCGCAACCCGGCAAGCCGAGACGCTCTCCGTCGAACGCCGCCGCAAGCTCGCATCGAGGGAGCTGATGCAAGCGGCGAAAGAATTTCTCCGCCACCCGGTTGCCGCCGGTTATACGTTGGCCGTCGGCTGCATCTTCGGCGCGCTCATCTGCTATCTTGGTACCTCCCAGCAGATATTCGCCGAGCAATACGGCCAAGGCGCACTGTTCGCCGTGTGGTTCGGAGTCTTCGCCATCGCCATCGCCATTGCCATGATCTTCAACGGCAAGCTGGTCATGCGCCATGGGATGAGAAATCTGTCGAAATGGGCTTTGCGCGCCAGCATCCTCTTGTCGGCGGCATTCTTGGCGGCTGCCCTGTTGTTGCACGGCCATCCGCCCCTGTGGCTCCTTGCTGCCTATCTCTTCTGCAACTTCTTCTGCTCCGGGCTTCTCTTTGGCAATTACAACGCTCTTGCCATGGAGCCCATGGGCCACATCGCCGGCATGGCCGCCGCCATTTCCGGTTCGCTCTCCTCGCTGGTGGCGCTGGCGGCGGGAACCTGGATCGGCTTGCAATACAATGGCACGGTCATTCCGCTGGCTGCCGGTTTCACCGGTCTCGGCATCCTAGCCTATGTGCTGACCGAATGGGCGGAGCGCCGCAGGGCGTGAGGATTCCGATCCTTGCCAATAAGACTTGACTTCTGTTAGCAACCCTCCCGTGTCAAACCGCTACTCAGCCTTCGCTCTCGCCCGCCATGCGCTCCAGCCGGATGTTCCGTGGGAACGGGCATGGAATTCTCCGGAGCTCAAGAAATCCTATGATGTTGTAGTCGTAGGCGGCGGCGGCCACGGACTTGCCACGGCTTATTATCTGGCGAAAAACCACGGCATAAAAAATGTCGCGGTGATCGAGCGGTCGTGGATCGGTTCCGGCAATGTCGGGCGCAACACCACCATCATCCGCTCCAACTACCAGATCGACGGCAATACCCAGTTTTTCGAGCATTCATTGAAATTGTGGGAAGGCCTGTCGCACGAACTCAACTTCAATTGCATGGTGTCCCACCGGGGCCAGGTCGTAACCGCCATCAGCCCGGCCCAGCTCGATACCCTGGCGAGGAAGGGCAACATCATGCGCCTCAATGGCATCGATGCGGAACTTTTGGACCGGGGCCAGGTAATGAAACTCCTGCCCTATCTCGACTATTCAAG
>JBOHKD010000309.1:0-2492 GCA_050728895.1 Aestuariivirga sp. | reverse complement strand
GCACCATGCCGCCGCCATGACGGCCATCACCAATCCGACGGTGAACAGCTACAAGCGCATCAATGCGCCGCGCACCGTGTCAGGCGCCACCTGGAGTCCGAGTTCGATCACTTTCGGCGGCAACAACCGCACCCACATGGTGCGCATCCCCGATGCGGGCCGGGCTGAATACCGTCTCGCCGATAACGCGGCCAATCCCTATCTGCTGCTCGCTTCGATTCTCGTGGCTGGCATGCATGGCGTCGAGGCAAAGATGGATCCGGGAAAGCGTCTCGATATCGACATGTATGCGGAAGGGCACAAGGTCAAGGATGCCAAGAAACTGCCGCTTAATCTCCTCGATGCCTTACGCAATTTCGAAAAGGACAGCTATCTCCAACAGGCGTTGGGCGCGGAAGTCTCGTCTGGTTACCTCAAGCTCAAGCACAATGAGTGGAACCAGTATTGCCGCCACCTCACCCAGTGGGAACGCGACACGACGCTGGATTGTTAGCACCCTTCGAGGCTCGCTACGCTCGCACCTCAGGGTGAGGAAAGTTTATAATTCTCCTCATGCTGAGGTGCTCACGGGCGACGCCCGTGAGCCTCGAAGCATCGTTTAATGCAAGCGCTCTTCACTCGGTGACTTCCGAAATTTGCCTTTATACGCCCGGCTGAAGTGGCTGCCGCTGGAAAAGCCGTTTGCCAGCGCCACGCCGGTGATCGATATTCCGGTTTGCCGCAGCATGGCGCGCGCGTTGGCGAGGCGGATTTCCATATACTGGTTCTGAAAACTCAAACCCAGATGAGCGGCGAACAGCCGGTCCAACTGGCGTGTCGAGACATTCAGGCGCTTGGCGGCTTCGGCGCGCGTGAGCGGATCGCCGATATTGCTTTCCATCATCTCGAGTGCCGCGATGAGCTTGGCATCGTGGATACGGTAGCGCTCCACGATGGAGGCCCGCTGCGCCCCATGCGAGGGCCTAACATCGGTATGCAGAAACCAGTCGCTGACGCTTTGCGCCAATGAAGTTCCATGGGTTTCCGCGATCAAAGCGTGCATCATGTCGAGCGGTGCCGTGCCGCCGGCGCAGGTGATGCGCTGGCGGTCGATCACGAAGAGCGAACGCCGCAAATGCACCAGCGGGAATTCTTCCCGGAGCACCGTGGCGTGTTCCCAATGCACGGTCATGCTGTGGCCATCCATCAGGCCCGCCTTCGCCAGAATGAAGGGGCCTCCCGATACGCCACCAAGCCTTGTTCCCATCTTGGCCATGCGCCTGAGCCAGGCGAAGGTTGGCGGGTGATCGAAGCGGGCCGGATTGCCGCCGGTAACGACGAACAGCAAGTCGAAGCGAGGCAATACGCGGGCGATGCGTTCGCACTGCGCCATCACACCACTCGATGAAATGACGGTGGGCGTTGCCGCCACGTTCGTCCAGCGGAACAGCTCGCTTCCAGATAAAAGATTGGCGGCCCGCATAGGCTCAACCACCGCGGCGTAGGACATCAGCGGAAATCCGGGGAGAAGCAGCAATCCGATATGTTGCGATGAGGCCATATGTCTCTAAAATGATGCTATATGTCTCTTGGGTGAATGACAAGCAGGCATGCTCGTTATATTGTTCATCCTCATGCGCTATTCGGTATTCTCGCTTCTCAAAAATTCCTTCTCCGGCCACAAGCATTGGGCGCCCGCCTGGCGTGAGCCTGAGCCGAAGAAGGCTTACGATGTCATCATCGTGGGCGGTGGCGGCCATGGCCTCTCGACCGCCTATTATCTGGCCAAGGAACACGGGCTCACCAATGTCGCCGTGCTCGAAAAAGGCTGGCTGGGCTCGGGCAATATCGGCCGTAACACCACCATCATCCGTTCCAACTACATGCTGCCGGGCAACAACCCGTTCTACGAGTGGTCGATGAAATTGTGGGAAGGCCTGGAGCAGGATTTCAACTTCAACGCCATGGTATCGCAGCGTGGCGTCCTTAATCTCTATCACACGGATGCCCAGCGCGATGCCTTTGCCAGGCGCGGTAACGCCATGCGGATCGATGGTGTCGATGCCGAGCTTCTCGACAGGGAAGCGGTGCGCGACATGTATCCCTTCTTCGATTTCGACAACGCGCGCTTTCCGATTCGTGGCGGGCTGTTGCAGCGGCGTGGCGGCACGGTGCGGCACGACGCGGTGGCCTGGGGCTATGCGCGGGGAGCCTCCTCACGCGGCGTCGATATTATTCAGAACTGCGAAGTGACGGGCATCAGGATCGAGAACGGCAAGGTTTTGGGCGTCGATACCAATCGCGGCCATATCGGCTGCGCCAAGCTCGGCCTTGCGGCGGCGGGTAACTCCTCGGAAGTCGCCGCCATGGCCGGAATGAAACTCCCCATCGAAAGCCATGTGCTGCAGGCCTTCGTGTCGGAAGGGCTCAAGCCTTATATCGACGGCGTCATCACCTTCGGCGCCGGTCATTTCTACGTGTCGCAATCCGACAAGGGCGGGCTCGTCTTCGGC
>JBOHKD010000308.1:0-2493 GCA_050728895.1 Aestuariivirga sp. | reverse complement strand
AGATTGTCATGCGGGAGGCGGCGAAAAAACTTAGCGCGGATAAGGCCAAGGATCGCGCTCTTGCGGCGAAGCTCTTCAACAACCACGGCTGGGCGCTGCTGCGGCTCGGCCGTTTCGAAGCAGCGGAGACGAGTCTTCGTGCGGCCCGGGCGGCGGGCAACTGGCGGGCACGCCTCGGACTTGCCGAAATCGCTAGGCAGCGCGGCGTGCTGAAGCGGCTGGGCCGGGCCGGTATTCTGGAGGATGTGCAATGAAAAGGATGGTGCCGGCGCTTGTTGTCATTTGGCTAGCGGTACCCGTGGCCATCGCCGCGCCGCCGGAACCGCTGAAAGGCCCGGCGCTCGATGCGGCGCGCGTCAGGGTGGCGCTGGCGCACGAACTTATTTCCGTGGGCCACGGCGACAAGGACGCCGAGATGCTGTTCCTTGGCGCCCGATTACTGTTCAAGCTGGGAGCCAGGGTAGCCGACCCCGCCGCCAAGACGCCGGCCGCCTACGACATCAACGCAATACTCAACGAAGCTCGCGGCCTTGCTACGGGCAATGACGAACTGATCCGGCAGATCGAGGCACTGAAACGGGCGCAGCCCGCCCAGGCCAATTGCAACTGGCAATGGCTGTGCGGTGCCAACGGTTGCGGCTGGGTGCAAGTGTGTTAATCGAAGCGCCGTTGTAACAAACCTGTCATCGCCGGATTTATTCCGGCGACCCATTGTTCCGTCTACGGCTGCATCACGCACACAACAAAAATGGGTTGCCGGGTCAAGTGCGGCAATGACAATATGAAGGAATGGAGCTGTCGTGATTCAGAGGTATTATTCCCGGAATGTGTGGGCGATTTGATCGGTCAGCGGTTTTAGTAAATAGGAGAGCGGCGAGCGCTCCGAGGTTGAGATAAAGGCTTCGGCTGGCATGCCGGGTTTCAGCTTGCTGCCGGCGAGTTTGGCCAACTCCTCCGGCCGGATGCGGAGCCTGACGGCATAAAATGGCGGAGAGTTTTGATCGATACGGCTGGTGTCGGCGGCAATCTGCGTAACCTCGGCGCCTACTTCGGGAGTGAGGCGCTGGTTGAAAGTCTGGAACCGCACCCGCGCCTGCTGGCCCGGCGCGATCTGATCGATGTTTTGCGGTGGGACTTGCGCCAGCAATACAAGTTCGTCGGCTTCGGGTGCTATTAGCATCAGCGTTTCGGCCGGCTGAATCACACCGCCAATGGTGTGCAGAGCGAGATCGTAGATGTCTCCGCCGATGGGCGCCTTGATTACCATGCGGCCGAGACGCGCGGCGGCGGCAAGCTTTCGTTCCCGGAATTCGGCGATCCTGCCTTCCGTCTCACGCAGTTCGGTGAGCGACTGGGTGCGGTCTTCTTCGCCGATCTGCAATATCTGCAACCTGATTTCGCTGATCTTGTTTGCCGCCCCCGCCTTCGAAGCAATGAGCTCGCCGTTTGCGCCCTCAAGCCTTGCCTGCTCGCGTTCCATGGCGAGGACCCGGCTCTTGGCTACAAGTCCTTGGCCTAACAAGTCATGAAGACCCACGAGCTCATCGCCGACCAGTTCTATCTGCTGCTCCTGTGCCGCGATCTGGGCCTGCATGCCTGCAATCTGTTCGCCGATCTGGGCGATCTGCTGATCGAGCTGTTCTTTCTTGCCCCTGATACCGTCGCTTCGCGCGGTGAACAGCCTGAGCTGGCCTTGCATGATCCGGGCGACCTCGGGCTCGTTCTGCCAAGACAGGATTTCAGGCGGAAACTGCGGTGCCGCAAGCCCATCGCGCTGGGCCTCGAGCCTTGCCCGCTTGGCCAGTTCTTCGACAAGCAGTGAATCGACAATGGCAAGTTCCGACCTTGTCTCCGTATCGTCAAGGATCACCAGATCCTGGCCTTCCACGACCCGGTCGCCGTCCTTGACCAATATCTTCCGGACGATGCCACCCTCCTTGTGCTGAATTCTCTTGGTGTTGGACTCGGCTATGATCGTGGCGGGCGCGATCACCGCGCCCTCGATATTGGTGGATGCCGCCCAGCCGCCGAAAATTCCCGCCATCAGGAAGATCGACGCGTAGCCGAGCAACTGGAAACGGCGAAGCGAGCGATCGGTATCGAGTGCTTTCATGCCGTTGATTCCCGCTCTCCGCGTGAGACCGCTGGCGGCGCCTCCACCTTGCTTTCCCCGGAAGGCCTCATGAGCACCTTGCGCAGGACTTCGTCACGCGGGCCATAGGCCGCTACCTTGCCGTCCGCCAGCACGAGCATTTTGCTTATCGCCGACAGGACGCTAGGCCGATGGGCGATGATGACGACGGCCGCGCCGCGCGCAAGACCATGCGAGATCGCCTTGTTCAGTGCCGCCTCGCCCTCGGAATCGAGATTTGAATTGGGCTCGTCGAGCACGAAGAGGACCGGATCTCCATACATGGCGCGTGCCAGTGCAATGCGTTGCCGCTGTCCAGCCGACAGCCGCGAGCCATTTTCACCGAGCGGTGTGTTGTAGCC
>JBOHKD010000307.1:0-2496 GCA_050728895.1 Aestuariivirga sp. | reverse complement strand
GCCCCCGCGCCAAGCGACCGATGGTTCTCGATATTCCGGTCTATGTAACGGGCATGTCCTTCGGCGCACTTTCCTATGAAGCCAAGATCGCACTGGCCCGCGGAACGACAATGGCAGGCTCGGCCACCTGCTCCGGCGAAGGCGGCATGATCCCCGACGAGCGGCGGTATTCGATGAAATGGTTCTACCAGTGCATCCAGTCCCGCTACGGTTTCAACCCGCACCATTTGCGCCTCGCCGATGCTTGCGAGTTTTTCATCGGGCAAGGCTGCAAGGTGGGCCTCGGCGGCCATCTCATGGGCCAGAAAGTCACCGACCAGGTGGCCGAAATGCGCTCACTGCCCGCCGGCATCGATCAGCGCTCCCCTGCCCGTCACCCCGATTGGCTTGGTCCCGACGATCTGTCGCTCAAGATCCAGGAAATCCGCGAGGCAACCAATCACGAAATCCCGATCCAACTAAAGCTCGGCGCGGCGCGCGTCTATGACGACGTGCGCATGGCAGTGAAATGCGATCCCGACTCGATCTATATCGACGCGATGGAAGGCGGCACCGGCGCCGGTCCCCATATTGCCACGGAAGATACGGGAATTCCCGGCATCGCCGCCATTCGCGAAGCAAGGCGCGCCATCGACGAGCTTGGCAAGAGCGGCGAAATCTCGCTTGTCTATGCGGGCGGCATCCGCAACGGCGGTGACGTGGCCAAGGCCATGGCGCTCGGAGCCGACGCTATCGCCATCGGCCACTCGGTGCTCATGGCGCTGAATTGCAACAGGCACATCGAAGGCGTCACCGACTATCCGAACGAGATCGGCGTCGAGGCCGGAAGCTGCTATCACTGCCATACCGGACGCTGTCCGGTCGGCGTGGCGACACAGGACCCCGTGCTGCGCCAGCGTCTCGACCCCGACAAGGCTGCCGAGCGAGTCTACAACTTTCTGCATACGCTCACCATGGAAGCCCAGCTTCTGGCGCGCGCCTGCGGCAAGACCAACATCCATTCACTGGAACCCGAGGACCTCGCGGCGCTGACGATGGAAGCTTCCGCCATGTGCAAAGTGCCGCTTGCCGGAACCAACTATGTCGTCGGCATGGAAGGCGGCAACTATCACAAATATTAAGCGGAGAAACGACAATGGCAGGCACTAGCTACAAAGGCTCCGAGATCAAGTCGGTCGACCAGTTCATCAAGGACAAGGCCGGACTTGCCTCAAGCCGCGAAAAGGAAATCGGACAGCACATCGGTTACCGCTACGATGTGAATCTGGTGCCCGATTACACGCGGCTCACGGCTTTCCTGCGTGGCTACATGGAATACATGGGCTGGGACGACCTCAATTGGCTGGAAGATGTGCACATGGGCTATGAGGAAGGCGAGCCGGCCATCTTCGACCGCAACTGCAACGGCTGGGTGCGCATACCCAAGAAGGTCAAGCTGCCGAATAATCAGCAGGACCGGGACATGATGGCGAGAGAACTTTTGATCAAGTTCCAAATGTCTCCGAACCATCCGATGGTCCAACTCAACAAGGCCTACCGGAAGTTCTGAAGCTTCATGGCATGGGGCTGGCCACGGCGTTTTTCCAGTCGGGTTTGAAACCCAGAACGACGGCGTCGCTTGCCACACCCGGATTGAAAATCCGCGCCTGCCACAGGCTCGCCTCGCGGGCCTGCTCCTTGTGGGCCAGCTTTCGAACCTTGCAGAACATGCGAAAGCTCTGGGAAAACTGTTCGAAGTCGAGCATCACTTCCCTGGCTTTCGACATCAGATCCGCAGCCTTCGAGCCGACAGCGAACACCGCCGTCAACTCATCGGAGAAAAGCTCCGCCTGTTGATAGAAGCCGCCCGCGAGATAGTTGATGCCGGCGTCGCGCACCGCCCCCGGATCGGCGGTCTTCAGCGCCTGAAACCTGAAAAATGCCGTGCTCACGCCGCTTTCCTCCGGAAGAAGCAACACCGTCATGGCCGGAAGCAGCACATCGCCGTTTCTTCGGCTGACGCGCGGGCGCATGGCGGGAAGAGGTTGCCCGCCGTAATCGCGGGCCGAAATCTGCCTTATCCGGCATTGCCAGCCGAGAAAGTGGCCGCGCAGCATTTCATTGCTGATTTTTCGCATCGCCGAAGCAGTTTTGCCTTTACAGATTGGTTCGAAATTGGCCTAATAATGGTCCGAATTAGATTTCGCAGGCAAGTGAAATCAACTTTATAGAGGACCAACTCCCATGACGCGTGTTGCTGTAATCGGTGCGGGTCCCTCGGGTCTCGCCATGCTGCGAGCCTTCCAGTCCGCCGCCAAAAAGAAAGCCAAGATTCCGGAAGTCGTGTGTTTTGAAAAGCAGAGCGATTGGGGTGGCTTGTGGAACTACACATGGCGCACCGGCCTCGATGAACATTGCGAGCCGGTTCACGGCAGCATGTACCGCTATCTCTGGTCGAACGGCCCCAAGGAATGCCTCGAGTTCGCCGATTATTCCTTTGAAGAGCATTTCGGCAAA
>JBOHKD010000306.1:0-2515 GCA_050728895.1 Aestuariivirga sp. | reverse complement strand
TCCGTGGCACTTGCGGATACTGCCGGCTGGCGCACCCAAAGCACCATAATGATCGACGCCGCAAGACACAAAGGCATCGCCGCCATGATGGCCGCAAGGGCGGAAGGAAGTACAATGCTGCCGGTCGCCGCAGCCACCGCCGCCGACAATGAAATGCCGAACAGCACCGGAAACAGGGAGATCAACCAATCCCAAATATCGCGTAGGAGCAGCAGGACAACGGCGGCCACGGCGGCCAGGGCAATCGCCACGGCGAGTGCGGTTTCATGGTGCATGATCTCGCTTCGGGCAAGGGCTACGACGGGTGCTCCCGCCGCCGTGCCTGAGAATTTTCGCATGGCGGCGGCAAAGGCAAGGCGGCGCACGCCAGGCTTCGGCAGGACTTCAATACGCCAGATACCGTTCGCCGAGACGAAACGCCGGCGTAGCACCGGGTCAAGATCCTCCGTATCCGGCGCGCCTATCTTGGCCAATTGCGCGGCCATGCTTGAGAGATTTTCCAGTCCTGAAAACAAGGCCGCTTCGAGAGCCTCGACACGCGCGGGTGCCGGCGGGCCGGGGTTGGCGAAAAGACTGAAAGCCCGGCGCAACCGGTGGGTAGCCTGGCGCAGGCCGGGTTTTGTCGCCGGATCGTTCGAGATTTGCCGGAAACCCGTTTCCAGAGAGGCCAGGATAGTGGAAAGCGTTGCCTCGGCGGGCAATTCATGAGGGGCCGGCGGCCCGGCAAGGAAGCCGTCAAGACGGCGCAGACTTTGCAACTTTCTTTCGGTGCCGGTGGGCAGGAATTGTTCGGCCCAGCGGATGGCGCCCGTTTGCGGCAGCCTGGCAAGGCCGTCCACCATTGCGCGCGCAGCATCTTCCGCGCCAACGAGGAAGTGAACGGCATCCTGGGCAACCGGTGTATCGAGAGAGGCTTGTTGCACCATGGGGCTTGGCGCATCGCCAAACCGTAGGCCCGGCACGAAGACACCGCAAAAGATCGCTGCCGCCACGATCAACAGCACAAGGATTTGCCGCCCATTGCGAAGATTGGAGCCCAAAGGGCGTGCAACCGCCGCATCCAGCCAATGAGGATCGACCTCCTCGCCCCGGTCCAGAACCGCGATCACCGCAGGCGCCAGTGTCAGCGTCAGCAGGAAAGCCAGCGCGGTTCCCACGGCGCCGATGGCGGCGGTTTCCGTCAATGAAGGCAATTGCCGGGGAAGCCAGGCAAGCCAGAAGATTTCGGCAACGATTGCCAGCGCCAGCAACAACAGCCCACGGCGTTGAGCGGCCAGCATGATCGCCGTCAAGGGTTTGGCTCCGTGCTGGCGCGATTGAAGGTAAGCAAGAACAAAAACAATGGAAAACAGAAATGCGGGTGCAAGGCAGGCAGGAGCGAAGGACCAGCTCGCCGCGTCAGGCACCGGTATTATCAAGCCGGCAAAACCTGCCGTGAGAAACAGGCTGGCGAAAGCCGTCACCGCGACGGGAACGGCGAACTTGAAAGTTCCCAGTCCCAACCCCAGGATGACCAGCGAGATAAATATGGCGGCAGTCACGGGAGCGATCAGCGCAGGGCCGATATCGTTTTCACCGCCCTGGGCCGCCTGCGGAAAATACCAGTGAATTCCGGAGCCCGGCTGGGCGGTGGAAACTGCGAATGCCGCGGCTTCCCGTTCCTTGCCCGGCTGGGGTGCCGCGATGACAAACCATCGCGTAACTTCCACCTCGGGGGCAAGGCCCGCGAGCTTTGGCCAATCGATGGGGCGCGGCGAACCTTCAATCTCTCCTTCAATGGCGGATGCGGCCGCGCGCAACAATTCGCCGAGGTCCGGTGGAGAGCGTCCTTGCGATACCGCCCGGCCGATCTCGCTCACCAGAGCCGCAAACCCGGCCAGATCGGGAGCCGATCTGAGTGCCAGATAGAGGGGCTGCATCTGAAGGGCGCGCTCTACCGCGGCCTCAATGCTCGCCGCGTCACGAAACAGGATGGCGTTCGTTTCATAGAAAGCGCCCGCACCCGGAACGAAGGCGCTGGCGAAAAGGCCGGATCGCTCCGATAGCGCGGCGGCGATTGCAATCGCGCGGCCGCGCGCGGCTTCGGCACTTTCCTCCTCGATGTGGGCCACGAAAGTTTCGTCCACGCCGGGAAAATCGCGGGCGAGCGCTTCCTGTGCCGCCAGCGTTTGGGCATCAAGCACTATTCGTGGCGGCGCTCCGAGATCGATCCGCAAGCTCAGGACGGCGAAGCTTAGCGCCAATGCGGTCAAGAATAGCAAAGCTACGATGACGACCATGGAATTTCGGGCGCAAAGGCGCGCCAGCCGGGCAAAGCCATTCGGTTTGAGGCGCCGCCGCCGATCCGGTTTCGGCTGCGGCCTTCCGGTCCAGTGGGGAGATACCCATTCCGTCATGCCCTAGTTCGCCTATGGTTTGCCCGCTTCGGCCTCGATATCCGCCTTCCGGTGCCGGCGATAGGAGCGGATACTGACGGGAATCATGGCCAGATAAGCCACGGCCAACAGTGTGAGAA
>JBOHKD010000305.1:0-2539 GCA_050728895.1 Aestuariivirga sp. | reverse complement strand
AATGTTCCGGTCCGATGCCGGGATAATCGAGGCCGGCCGAAATCGAATGGGCTTCGGTGATCTGGCCGTCGCCGTCCATGAGAAGATAGGTGCGGTTGCCATGCAGCACGCCGGGCTTGCCGCCGCTGATCGAGGCTGCGTGTTTCTTAGTGCGAAGGCCGAGGCCCGCCGCTTCGACGCCATAAATTTCCACCTGCCGGTCATCGAGGAAGGGATGGAACAGGCCCATGGCATTGGAACCGCCGCCGATGGCGGCGACAAGTGAATCGGGAAGGCGGCCTTCACGGGCCAGCATTTGTTTTTTGGTTTCAATGCCGATCACCGATTGGAAATCGCGCACCATCTCCGGATAGGGATGGGGGCCGGCGACGGTGCCGATGCAGTAATAGGTGTCTTCGACATTGGCGACCCAATCGCGCAGCGCCTCATTCAGCGCATCCTTGAGGGTGCGCGAACCCGAGACCACGGGCACCACTTCGGCGCCCAACAGTTTCATGCGAAACACATTGGGTTTTTGCCGCGCGATGTCGACTTCGCCCATGTAGACGATGCATTCGAGGCCAAAGCGGGCGCAGGCCGTGGCGGTGGCGACACCATGCTGGCCGGCACCGGTTTCGGCAATGATGCGCTTCTTGCCCATGCGGCGGGCGAGCAGTATCTGCCCCATCACATTGTTGATCTTGTGGGCGCCGGTGTGATTGAGCTCGTCGCGCTTGAAGTAGATTTTGGCGCCGCCCAAATGCGCCGTCAGGCGCTCGGCGAAATATAGCGGGCTCGGACGGCCGACATAATGTTCGAGAAAGGAATCGAGTTCCGCCTGGAATGCCGGATCGGCCTTGGCGCGCTTGTAGGCCTGCTCAAGCTCGAGAATGAGCGGCATCAGGGTTTCGGCGACAAAGCGCCCGCCATAGATGCCGAAAAGCCCGTTCTCGTCGGGACCGGTGCGAAAGGAATTGAGGGATGCCGTTGTCATGAGGTTCTTCTAGCGGGCCGCTTTGGCCGCCTCAATGAATTTCCGGATGAGCCCCAAATCCTTGACGCCGGAGGCGCTTTCGACCCCTGATGAGACATCGACGATGGCAGCCCCCGTGACGCGGATCGCTTCGGCAACGTTGGAAGGGTTGAGCCCGCCGGACAGCATGAAATTGCCGGAAGCGGCGCTGCCGAGAAGCGTCCAGTCGAAGGCCAAGCCATTGCCGCCGGGAAGGGCATCTTTCAGCATTTCCGGCGCCCTGGCATCGTAAAGCAGCAGCGCGGCGGTATCGCGGAAGGCCGAAGCATGGGCGATATCGGAGGCATCCTTCACCTTGATCGCCTTGATGACCGGCTTGCCGGTAAGTGCCGCGATGCTGGCGATCCGTTGCGGCGTCTCATTACCATGGGCCTGGAACATATCGGGCTTTACGAGGCGATTGATCTCGGCGATGGCGGCGTTCTCGGCATCGACGATGAGCGCCACGATGCGGGTCCGCCCCCGGGCCCGCTCGGCCAAAGCCGCCGCCTGCGCAAGCGAGACGTTACGCGGGCTTTTGGGGAAGAATACCAGCCCGATAAAATCGGCGCCGGCGGCAATTGCCCCATCCACGGTTTCGGGCGTTGAGAGGCCGCAGATTTTGACTTCAACGGACATGGAGACCGGCCAGAATGTTTTGCGCGGCGGCGGCGGGATCGGCGGCTTGCGAAATGGCGCGGCCGATCACCAGAATATCGGCGCCTGCGGCGATTGCCGCTGCGGGGGTTGCAACTCGCTTTTGATCCTGAACCGCGCTGCCTTCGGGGCGGATGCCAGGAACAACCGTCAGAAAGTCGCGTGCCAAGACCCGCCGGATGCCCGAAAGATCTTGAGCGCCGCATACGACGCCATCGAGTCCCGCCCGTGATGCGAGTTCGGCGAGCGCGCGGGCGTGAATCTCCGCCGTCTTGGCGGGATTGAAGCCCAAAACCTCTAGGTCGACATTGGAGAGGCTGGTGAGGATGGTGACGGCGATGAGTTTGGCTCGCCCTGCAACCGCTTCATGGGCCGCCTTCATCATGTCGAGGCCGCCCATCGCATGGACATTGACGATTGCCGGAGGTGGGGAAAGCTTCATGAGGGCGGCGAGGGCGGAGGCCACGGTATTGGGAATGTCGTGCAGCTTGAGGTCGAGAAATACGGGCAACCCTTCAGCCGCGACGCTCTCATATCCCTTCGCTCCATGGGCATAAAAGAATTCCATGCCGATCTTCAGGTGACCCGCATGGGGCTTGAGGCTTCGCGCAAGCTCTCGCGCCCGGTCGAGATCGGGCGTGTCGAGGGCAACGCAGATGGGGTTTGGCTGGGCGGTCATGCCGCCTTTTGATACACCATGATGGCGGTGGCAAGGTCTTCAAGTGCGGTGCCGCAGGACTTGAACAGGGTGATTTCCTTGTCCGACTCGCGCCCTTTGACCCTGCCCCGGCAAAGATCGAACAGATCGCCCCTTATGCCGGCGAAATCGAACTTGCCTTCCGCGCGGGCCTGGAGAAGGTCGCCCGCTTCGGCCATGGCGCCCTCGCGAGT
>JBOHKD010000304.1:0-2543 GCA_050728895.1 Aestuariivirga sp. | reverse complement strand
CCCATGCGCTTTTCCCGCGCGCGATTACCCCCTGAGTTTGTGAGGATTGATGCACGCCTACCGCAGCCATAATTGTGGCCAGTTGCGCCTGGACCACGCGGGCCAGGATGTCCGTCTCTCAGGCTGGGTGCACCGGATACGCGACCACGGCGGGCTGTTGTTCATCGACTTGCGCGATCACTATGGGGTAACGCAAATCGTGGCCGACCCGGATTCAAAGGCCTTCGCCCAAGCCGAGAAACTGCGTTCCGAATGGGTGATCCGCATCGACGGCAAGGTGCGGCCAAGGCCCGGGGGCACGGAGAACCGTGACTTGCCGACAGGCCTTGTCGAAATCTTTGCCACCCAAATCGAGGTGCATTCCGAGGCGGCGGAGCTTCCCCTGCCGGTCTTCGGCGATACCGAATATCCCGAGGACATCCGCCTCAAATACCGTTTCCTCGATCTCCGCCGCGATCGCATCCACGGCAATATCATGAAGCGTGGGAGCATCATCGATTCACTCCGCCGCCGCATGAAGGACCAGGGCTTTTTCGAATTCCAGACGCCGATCCTCACCGCCTCTTCGCCCGAGGGTGCGCGCGATTATCTCGTGCCGAGCCGCGTTCATCCCGGCAAATTCTATGCGCTGCCCCAGGCTCCGCAGCAATTCAAGCAGCTCATCATGATGTCGGGCTTCGACCGCTATTTCCAGATCGCGCCCTGCTTTCGCGACGAGGACGCGCGCGCCGACCGCAGCCCGGGCGAATTCTACCAGCTCGATATCGAGATGAGCTTCGTCACCCAGGAAGACGTTTTCAACGCGGTGGAGCCCGTGCTGCGGGGCGTCTTCGAGGAGTTCGGCGATGGCAAGCCGGTAACGCCAAGATTTCCGCGCATCGCCTTCCGCGATGCCATCCGCAAATATGGCACCGACAAGCCGGATTTGCGCAATCCGATCAAGATGCGAAACGTGACGGAACATTTCGCGGGGAGCGGCTTCAAGGTATTCGCCGGCATGATCGCCGCCGATCCCAAAGTCGAGGTGTGGGCGATCCCGGCGCCTAAGGGCGGAAGCCGCGCTTTCTGCGACCGCATGAATGGCTGGGCGCAAGCCCAGGGCCAGCCGGGTCTGGGCTATATCTTCTGGCGCGACGGCGATGAGGCGGGCGCCGGTCCCATTGCCAAGAACATCGGTCCCGAACGCACCGAAGCGATCCGCGCACGGCTGGGACTCGCGCAGGGTGATGCGGCCTTCTTTGTCGCCGGCCGCCCAGAAAAATTCTACAAATTCGCCGGCGAAGCGCGAACCAAAACGGGCGAGGAACTTGGCCTCATTGCCGGGAACCGTTTCGAGTTCTGCTGGATCGTCGATTTTCCGATGTATGAGTGGAACGAGGAAGAGAAGAAGATCGACTTTTCCCACAATCCCTTCTCCATGCCGCAGGGCGGGCTTGAAGCCTTACAAACTAAAGACCCGCTCGACATTCTGGCCTATCAGTACGATATCGTCTGCAACGGCACCGAGCTATCCTCGGGCGCCATCCGCAATCACCGCCCCGACATTATGAAAAAGGCCTTCGAGATCGCGGGCTATCCCGAGAGCGTGCTGCTGGAGAAATTCGGCGGCATGTACCGGGCCTTCCAGTATGGAGCGCCGCCCCACGGTGGCATAGCACCCGGCGTGGACCGCATCGTGATGCTTCTATGCAACGAGCCCAACATCAGGGAGGTCGTGCTGTTCCCGATGAACCAGCAGGCCGAGGATTTACTGATGGGAGCGCCTTCCGAGGCGACGCCGAAGCAACTCCGCGAACTCCACCTCCGGCTCAATCTGCCGGAGGTGTGAGGGCGCCGCTATTTCCCTTCTCCCTCGGGAGAAGGAGGGACCCATCGCCAGCGGCGATGGGAGGATGAGGGGAGTTGGTGCCTCATTTAATACATTCGGTCCCCTCACCCGCCCGCCTCTCGGCGGCCGACCTCTCCCATGGGAGAGGTGCACTAAGTCGTCAATCGTTGGCCGTCACCGAGACACCGAGCTTGGTAATGGCTTCCCCCGGAGCGGCGGGATTGAGAGTCATGATCTCCTGCACCTTGATGGGAGCCGCCGGTTTCACCGCCATCGTGAACGATTGCGGGTCCTTGAGAAAGCTGTTGACCGCGCCCACCACCTGTTCCGTGAAGGCCTGGTTGTTAAGTTGCGTGAGACCGGCCTGCAGCATGGCCCCGGCATTGGCAACGAGCGCCGCCTCGTCCATGCCCTGCATGGCGGCGATCATCGGCAGGAGTTTTTTGGTGATCGAACTGTCCTCGAACCGGAAATTGAAACCGTTGAACGAGACGTTTTGCAACTCCGGCATCAACGCCGTGAAGTCGGGCTCCTTGCCGGCGGCTTGGGCTTTTTGCAATTCGCCGAAGATCGCCAGGGGAATATCGCTGGCACCGCCTGAAAATTTCAGGGAACCCATGTCCTTGCCGACATAGGCGACGTTGAAGGCCATGCCCATCTTGCCCCCGGCAATATCCATCTTGCCGTCGCCTTCGATATCGAAGGTCAGACCCGA
>JBOHKD010000303.1:0-2549 GCA_050728895.1 Aestuariivirga sp. | reverse complement strand
GGCTAGCTCCCAATGACTCCTGGCGCTCGCATCGCCGCGGCGATTGAAGTCGTGGAAGAAATCGAAGCCCGCAAAAGGCCCGCCGCCGGTATGCTGAAGAATTGGGGTCTGTCGCACCGGTTCGCGGGCTCGAAAGACCGTGCAGCGATCGCCTCGCTTGTCTTCGACGCGCAGCGCAAGCGCGCTTCCTCCGCGTTTATCATGGGTGACGAAACGCCGCGCGCGAGCGTGCTTGGCGCCTTGCGCCAGATGCAGGATATGAGCGCCGGCGCGCTGGCGGCGCTCTGTTCGGGCGAGGGGCATGCGCCATCCCCGCTCAACGAAGGAGAAGTAGAACGGCTTTCGGCATGGGACCTGACCGGGGCGCCAACTTTTGTCGCGGGCGATTTTCCCGCGTGGCTGGAGTCTTCGTTGGCCACGGTCTTCGGGCCGGCCGTTGTCGCGGAGATGAGCGCGCTTGCCACGCGCGCACCTGTCGATCTGCGCGTCAACACATTAAAAACGACACGCGAGAAGGTGCTCGCAAGTCTCGCGCATCTGCGCGCGGCTCCAACGCCGTATTCCCCTTCGGGGTTGCGTTTGCCACTGGCGCCGGACGGGCGCGGCCCGGCGCTTGCGGCCGAGCCCGCCTACATCAAAGGCCTCGCCGAAATTCAGGACGAAGGCTCGCAGCTCGCCGCGATTCTTGCCCTCGCAAATCCAGGCGAACAGGTGCTCGATCTTTGCGCGGGCGCGGGCGGCAAAACCTTGGCGCTTGCCGCATCCATGCAAAACAAGGGTCAGATCCACGCGACCGACCGCGATGGGGCAAGACTCATGCGGAGCATCGCCAGACTCGAACGCGCCGGGGTGCGTAACGTTCAGTTGCATGCGCCGCGCGGGAAAAACAATGTGCTCGGCTCTCTCGAAGGGCGCTGCGATCTTGTTTTTGTCGATGCGCCATGCACCGGCACGGGCGCCTGGCGGCGCAGTCCGGACGCCAAATGGCGGATAAGACCGGGCGCCCTGGCGATCCGTATCGCGGAGCAGGACCGGGCCCTGGAAGAGGCCGCGCGTTTCGTCAAGCCGCGCGGCCGGATTCTCTACGTGACGTGTTCGGTTCTGCGCGAGGAAAACGAAGACAGGCTCGTGGCGTTTCTTGGCTCTCATGCAGATTATAAAAGCCTTCCGGCGCTGGAGCTGGCGGAGCTGGCGCGGATGCCTGGCCTTGGGCCGTTCGCTTCGCGATTTGGTTTTGGTCTGCGTCTCACCCCGCTGACGAGCGGCACCGATGGCTTCTTCATCGCCATGCTCATGCGTGGCTAGAGCTCGAAGGATGAGAAGGCAACAGAAACTGCGTCTCGAAAGAGTAACAACCGTCCTTGCTGCTGATTCCCCGCCGCAAATCGAAGAAATGGCCGCTCAGCCACTCCTTCGCCGCAAAGGGAGGCGCGCTCCTCGTCATATTGTTTCGCATCGAACTCCCGGCGCAGTTCGCCAGTTTGATCTTCGAAGAGCATGGGAAACCTTGCTGAGTGGGTTCGATGCAGGCGCTGCCATCGGGCAATTCTATTTTTTTGTTACGGCTTTCCACGCGCCCGTTATGGCTAAGAGTCTGTCCGGAAAGGTTATTATTAATTACAAATCTTTCTGAGCATAAGCCGGATTGAAGCGAGACGCAGGAATGCCAAGGCATTGCGTGTGAGATTTTCAAAATCCTTGGCCAATCGCCGGCATCGGTTGAACCAGGCGAAGGTGCGTTCGACAACCCAACGCCGTGGAAGAACCTCGAAGCCTTTGGCGTGATCCGTCCGTTTGACGATTTCGATCTCGAGGTGCGGAAGCGCTTTGGCCAAAGCCTTTTGAAAGACCGGCCCTTGATATCCGCCATCGGCGAAGAGCTTTTGCAAAAACGGATACATGCCGAACAATGTCGAGAGAACCAGCACGCCGCCGTCGCGGTCTTGAATATCGGCCGGATGCACGATCGCATGAAGTAGCAAGCCCAGCGTGTCTACGAGAATATGCCGCTTCTTGCCCTTGATCTTTTTACCTGCATCATAGCCGTGCGGGTCGATGCAAGCCCCCCTTTTTCGGCGCTTTTCACGCTCTGGCTATCGATTACACAGGCGGTGGGGCTGGCCTCTCGCCCGATTTGCTCGCGGCACTTCACATAGAGCGCGTGGTGGATAATCTCCAACGTGCCGTCGTAGGTCCAAAGATCGAAATAATCGTAGAGCGTGCTCTTGGGCGGAAGGTCCTTTGGCACATAGCGCCATTGGCACCCCGTGCTCAACACGTACATGATCCCATTCACGACTTCGCGCACATCGACCTTGCGCTTGCGGCCACCATATTTGGCCGGGGGAATGAGCGGTTCGATATGCGCCCATTCCGCGTCTGTCAGATCGCTCGGATACCGGAGTTTGTCACGATTGTATTTCGGGCGGTTCGCGGTCGTCCACATCGGCGGCCCCTCCTCGAATCAGGCCACCTCCCTTGAATCACAACAGATTCAACCGATTCAAGTTCTTTCCGGACGGACACTTACACATGAAGGGCGTCGGACG
>JBOHKD010000302.1:0-2550 GCA_050728895.1 Aestuariivirga sp. | reverse complement strand
GCTACCTTATTGCCGAGCAGAGACATTGTTTCAGGATCGGGCCCGATGAAAACAATGCCGTGCCGCGCGCATTCCTTGGCAAACTCCGGGCTTTCGGAAAGAAACCCATAGCCCGGATGAATGGCATCCACTTTCGCATCGCGCGCGATGCGCACGATGTCTTCGATATCGAGATAGGCCTGAACGGGACCCTTGCCCTCGCCAACAAGATAACTCTCATCGGCCTTAAAACGATGCAGCGAAAACCGATCTTCATTCGAATAGATTGCAACGGTGCGAATGCCAAGTTCAGTCGCCGCGCGAAACACCCGGATTGCAATTTCACCGCGATTGGCGACGAGCACTGCCTTAAACGTCCTTAACATGACGCTAGCGATCCTTTGGGCATATTTTCAACTTCATCGGGGCAAAGCTCGATTGTAACGTAAAGGCCGTCCTGTTGTGGCAACTTGTGCGGCATGTCAATTCACACATCATCCTGCTGTAGACATCTGCTTTTATCAAGGTCAAGCGCGTTCAAACAGGGGTGACGGCAGTCGCATCGATCTTGAACAAAATCCCTTCACGGAAAAAGCGGGTCACCTGCGGCAAGGTGCTGGTAGAGCTGGCCCCATTCGTTTGAACAAGCTGGAAATAAACCGAACAGATAAATGCGGTTCGGCCCCTTGGCCCGCCTTGTTGCCTTCCCCACATAGAGCGCCTAAAAGCCCCGCCAAATCGAAGCCAGCACCGGAATCACATGCAAACCGTCCTGATCGTCGTCCATCTGATCATTGCCGTTGGCCTCATCGGCGTGGTGCTGCTCCAGCGCTCGGAAGGCGGCGCCCTTGGCATTGGCGGCGGGGGAGGCGGCGGCGGTGGCAATTTGTTTTCGGCCCGCGGCGTCGGCAATGCCTTGACCCGCACTACGGCCTGGCTGGCGGTCGCCTTTTTCGCCACGTCAATCACCTTGACGGTGCTGGCCACCCGGCGCTCGGGCGACGGCTCGGTGTTCGACAGGGATACCTCCCAGACCCGTTCCCAGGACAATAGCGCGGTTCCAGTTGACGGCGGCGAGGGCACCGGCGGAACGGTTCTGCCGCAATTGCCCGAAACGCCGAAGGTGCCCGTAACCCAATAATCGAGGGCGCTGCCCGGCCCCCCGCAACTCCACCCGGAAAAATCGTATTTTCCGGCCTTCGAATCATGGTGCGAACGAGATAGGGTAAAGTCCCATGGCGCGGTATATTTTCATCACTGGCGGCGTGGTTTCTTCACTTGGCAAGGGTCTGGCCTCGGCCGCACTCGGAGCGCTGCTCCAGGCGCGCGGGTTTTCCGTGCGCCTCAGAAAACTCGATCCCTATCTCAATGTCGATCCCGGCACCATGAGCCCCTATCAGCATGGCGAGGTTTTCGTCACCGATGATGGGGCGGAAACCGATCTCGACCTCGGCCATTACGAGCGCTTCACCGGCCGTCACGCCAACCGCCAGGACAACATCACCACCGGGCGCATCTATCAGGACATCATCGCCAAGGAACGGCGCGGCGATTTTCTCGGCGGCACGGTACAGGTCATTCCGCATGTGACCGACGCGATCAAGGATTTCTTACGAACCGGCAATGAGGGCTTCGATTTCGTCCTGGCCGAGATCGGCGGCACGGTGGGCGATATCGAGGGCCTGCCGTTCTTTGAAGCGATCCGCCAGTTCGGCCAGGAAACCCCGCGCGGTTCCTGCATCTACATTCATTTGACGCTGCTGCCCTATATCCCGACGGTGG
Organism: Aestuariivirga sp.; assembly: GCA_050728895.1. Classification (GTDB taxonomy): domain Bacteria; phylum Pseudomonadota; class Alphaproteobacteria; order Rhizobiales; family Aestuariivirgaceae; genus Aestuariivirga. The sequence goes on along the minus strand of JBOHKD010000302.1, from coordinate 789 downwards.
GCGAACTGAAAACCAAGCCCACCCAGCATTCGGCCAAGGAGCTGCGCTCGATCGGCATTCAGCCCGATATATTGCTGTGCCGCGCCGACCGGGAGATTCCGGAAAACGAACGCCGCAAGGTCGCACTCTTCTGCAATGTGCAAGCCTCCGCCGTCATCCAAGCCTTGGATGTCACCAGCATCTACGATGTGCCGCGCGCCTATCACGCGGAGGGCCTCGACAGGGAAGTCCTCTTAGCTTTCGGCATCAAGAACGCCAAGGCGCCCGATCTTTCCAAATGGACTGATATCATGCACGCCATCACCCAGCCCGAGGGTGAGGTGACGATTGCCGTCGTCGGCAAATACACAGGCCTTCGCGATGCCTATAAATCGCTGACCGAGGCGCTGGTCCACGGCGGCATCGCCAACACGGTGAAGGTCAATCTCGAGTGGATCGAGTCGGAAATCTTCGAGAAGGAAGATCCCGCCCCTTATCTGGAAGGCGTCCATGGCATTCTCGTGCCCGGCGGCTTCGGCGAGCGCGGCTCCGAAGGCAAGATCAAGGCGGCGACTTTCGCCCGAACCCGTAAAGTTCCCTATTTCGGCATCTGTTTCGGCATGCAGATGGCTTGCATCGAGGCGGCGCGCAGCTTGTGTGGTATTGCGGATGCGAGTTCGACCGAATTTGGCGCCACAAAACAGCCCGTTGTCGGCACCATGACGGAATGGATGAAGGGCAACGAACTGGAAATCCGCAAAAGCGGCGGCGACCTCGGCGGCACCATGCGCCTTGGCGCTTACGATGCTA
>JBOHKD010000301.1:0-2550 GCA_050728895.1 Aestuariivirga sp. | reverse complement strand
GCCGCGGCCCGTCCAAAAGACCGTAACGATATCGAGAAGCTGCTTGCCGATGCCCTTTCCTCGCTAGGCGAGATTGACGAGGCCGAGCGCCGCTACCAAGCACTATGCGCATTCGACGAGCATCGCGTTTTCGCCCTTTCGCAAATCGCGGGCCTTCGCAAGCATCAGATCGATTCCCCCATGTTTGAAACTCTCCGGCAAGAATTACACAAGGGCGCATTCTCCCCGAAAGATGCGATGCATCTGCATCTGGCGCTTGGCCGGATCTTCGAAAACTCGAAAGATTACGAGGCCGCTTACGGGCACTTCAAGCAATCCAAATCGGCGCTGGAGAAGAAGTCGGATATCGATCGTTTCCGCGTTCGGGTGGACAATCTCATCGAGGACTACACGCCGGAAATTCTGCAGCGGTTCGCGGGCTATGGCGATACATCGGACCTGCCGGTATTTATCGTGGGTATGCCCCGGTCCGGCACCACGCTGACCGAGCAGATCATCGCAGCCCACCCGAAAGGAGGAGGCGCGGGCGAGCTCAGGCGAATTAACCGCATGCAGCAGGGCCTGAGCGAAGAGAAAAGACCATCCCGCCTGTTTGAACGTTTGACCGAGGGCGGCCCCGAACGTTGCCGCGACTTCGCGGGGAAATATGTAAACCTTTTGCGGTTTCTGGCGCCCGGCGCCAAGCGCGTCGTCGACAAGATGCCGCATAACTTCACGGCGCTTGGATTTATCGCGCTGTTTTTCCCCAATGCGCGCATCGTCCATTGCATGCGCAATCCGGCCGACAATTTCATTTCGGCATTTCAGAATCCGATGAACGCCGGCCACAGCTATGCCTATGCGCCGGAATCCTACGCGTCCTATTACAAGGAATATCTCCGCTTGATGCGGCACTGGCATGGGCTGCTGCCGGGACGGATCTTCGATCTGCAATATGAAGAGATGGTGGCCGATCCGGAAGGAAAGACCAGAGCGCTGCTCGAATTTCTGAAGCTCCCTTGGGATTCACGGTGCCTGCGTTTCCATGAGAGAAGCGCCATGGTGAAAACCTTCAGCCGCCAGCAGGTGCGAAGCCCCGTGAACCGCGGCTCGGTTGCAAGATGGCGTAATTATGAGCCGCAGCTTAAGGGGTTTGTCGAGATGATGAAGGAGGAGATGGGAGAACGGTGATGCCCGCTCTACTTCTCGTCATGGCCGTGCGCGTCACGGCCATCTTCTTTCCCTCGTCAGGAAGATGCCCGCAACAAGTGCGGGCATGACGAGAAAAGGAAAGGCCGGGCGTGACGAAAGTGAAAGCGGGGAAGAAGAAGTCAAACCCCCGGGCAATCGCCGGTCGATTGCCGGGCCAGCGCCTGCCAGTTGCCGCTACAGGTAATATGCGTGCACAGGAAACCAGCAAGATTTGTCGCAGGCACGGCATGGGCGAGATTGAGCGGCCGTCCGGCGCCGTCCGTGAGCGTGCTCACCACCATGCCAACCAGTTGGCCGGCGCCGTCGAACAGGGGGCCGCCCGATTCGCCCTTTTGGGTATTCATGCGCACCACCATGGCATCGGGATAACCGAACTTGCCATAGGCCACGGCGCGCCCGAAATGCATCGCTTCAAGCCGGCCGACGCGGGCTGTATCGCCCTGGGCATGGGGCTTGCCCAGTGAAAAAACGGTGGCGCCACGCGCCAGGCAGTTGTTGGAGGCGGGAGACACTGCCCGGCCCGAGTAACCCCGCAGTTTGACAAGCGCCACGTCGTTGGTGCGCAACACATCGACGACCACGCCCGTGTAGACGCGGCCATCGGCAGCGCGCGCGGACACTGCAAAACCATCCGACACGGCGACATGGCCGGCTGTCAGCACATAGCCCGTCTTGTCGACGAGGAAGCCGCTGCCGGAAGTAATCGCATTGGCACTCTTGCTCGATTTGTCGAGGCTGCCCTGGGTATCGAGAGCGGACACTGTGAGCGTCACGTAGGTTGGACCCGATGCCCCCACCAGATTGGCAATGCCTTGCGTGGCCAAACCCGCCGACGCTGGAACCGCGGTTTCCTCGACCTGGATATTGCGGCTTTCCAGCTCGACATCCTGCATCGAACCACATCCCGCAAGGCTGAGGCCGGCCAGAATCGTCAAGATCAATCGCATGAAGCCATGTGTCCCTGGAGATGCAAAGAATCTAGAGCAACTTTGTTCTTGATCGAAGCACAGATCAACCAACCCTGTCATCGCCGGATTTATTCCGGCGGCCCATGGAACGACAAGCGCCGGCGTTTATTGAGGAATGGGTTGCCGGAATAAATCCGGCAATGACAATGGGAGGCATGGTTCGGTTTCGATTCAATCGATAGCAACTTCGCTCTAGTGGCAAAACGCGGCGGCAGCAAGGCCATTACTGCAAATCAGCCCTGTTTACATCGTCTCGTCATGGCCGCCCCCGGACTTGATCCGGAGGTTGTCACGGCCATCTTCTTTGCCTGGTTCGTGGAAGAAGATGCCCGCATCAAGTGCGGGCATGACGAAAATGGCAAGAAAAATGGCCCGTGTTTCCACGGGCCAT
>JBOHKD010000300.1:0-2566 GCA_050728895.1 Aestuariivirga sp. | reverse complement strand
CTTCGCCGCGGGCAGGGCCAGTGCGGAGGACGATCCATCGGCGAAACTCTATCCAGCCAAACTCAATCCGAAGTTCGGCGATGCCGGCCGCGCCGTGACGGAAGAATCCTACAACACCACGTTCAACAACTACTATGAGTTTGGCACGTCGAAACGCATCTCGCGCGCGGCGGAAGCGCTGCCAATCCGGCCCTGGACCATCGCCATCGATGGCGAGGTCGAGAAGCCCATGACGCTCGGCATCGACGATCTTCTCAAACAGGTAACGCTGGAAGAGCGCATCTACCGGCATCGTTGCGTCGAAGCGTGGTCCATGGTGGTGCCGTGGGTGGGGTTCCCCCTGAGCAAACTCCTCGAAATCGCCAAGCCCACGGCGAACGCGAAATATGTGCGCTTCGAGACCTTCAACAATCCCGATATCGCTTCCGGCCAGAAACCCGGGCTGTTCGGCGCCTATCCGTGGCCCTATGTGGAGGCTCTCACCATGGCGGAAGCCGCCAACGATCTGGCCTTCATGGTGACTGGCGCCTATGGCAAGCCCGTGGCCAAGAGCATGGGGGCCCCCTTGCGCCTGCATCTGCCATGGAAGTACGGCTTCAAGTCGATCAAGTCGATCGTCAAGGTGAGCTTCGTGGTGAAACGGCCGGTGAGTTTCTGGGAACAGCTCGCGGCATCGGAATACGGCTTCTGGGCCAATGTGAATCCGGAAGTGCCGCATCCACGCTGGAGCCAGGCTGACGAACAGGTACTGGGATCGGGCGAGCGCGTGCCGACGCAACTGTTCAATGGCTATGGAGAATTCGTGGCCTCGCTCTACGCCGGCCTTGAAGGGGAAAAGCTCTATATGTGAGAAAAAGGCCGGACGTGGCGTCCGGCCTTCGAGTTTGGTCATGCCCGAGGGGGGACTCGGGATTCCCGCAAAGCGCGAGAATGCAGGATGCTACATTGGGAGGCGTAACATCCGCAAACGCCGCATTGAGAAATGCGGGGGTTACTGACCGTACATTGCTCGCTTCAACCGGTTTTCACAAGCCGGCGCCAGTCATGGGAGCCATGAGGGCGGAGCATGACGCAACAGCAGAATCAGGTCCGGAGTTGTGGTAAAATAGGTCATGTCTGTTGACCTTTTTGTCGCGCTGGTGATCTTTGCCTTCGTGACGTCGGTAACACCGGGCCCCAACAATTTGATGCTGCTGGCCTCAGGGGTGAATTTCGGATTCAAGCGCACCATTCCGCACATGGCGGGTATCGGAATCGGTTTTACGGTCATGGTCATCGCCGTTGGGCTTGGCTTGGGGAAACTGTTCGAGGCGTACCCGGCGATTTACACGGCACTCCGTGTGGCGGGTGGCCTCTACATGCTGTGGCTTGCCTGGAAGATCGCCAATTCCGGGCCGGTGGGCGAGGGCCGCAGTGCCGGCACTCCCTTAAGCTTTGTCCAGGCGGCTTTGTTCCAGTGGGTCAATCCCAAGGCTTGGGTCATGGCGGTGACAGCAAACGCCACCTACACCTTGCCCGATAATTATCTGTGGTCGGTGTTGCTCGTCGGCCTGGTGTTCGGTGCGGTAAACTTGCCGTCCGTCAGCACGTGGGCGCTGTTCGGCACGGGATTGAAGCATGTGCTCAACAATCCGCGCGTGCTGCGGGTGTTCAACATCACCATGGCGGTGCTGCTCGTCGCCTCGCTGGCACCGCTGCTGTATCATTAGACTCGCTATTCCTCACCCTGAGGTGCCCGGCGCAGCCGGGCCTCTAAGGGTCTCTTTCGAGCTCGCGGCTATCCTTCGAGGCTCGGCCTTGGGCCTCGCACCTCAGGATGAGGTGAGGGAAAGGATTTACTGTGCCGCGATCTGGGCGGCTTTCTGCACCAGCACTTCGGCCTGGCGGATCGAGGCATAGTCGATCAGGCGGCCATCGAGAGAGACGGCGCCCTTGCCGGCCTTGGCGGCTTCTTCCATGGCCACGATAATGCGCTTGGCGCGGTTCACGTCGGCTTCCGACGGACTCATCACCTCATTGGCGAGCTCCACCTGCGAAGGATGGATGGCCCATTTGCCCTCGCAACCCAGAACCGCCGCACGCAGCCCGGCGGCGCGGAAGGCATCGGCATCGGAGAAATTGCCGAACGGGCCATCTACGGGGCGCAAGCCATTGGCGCGTGCCGCCACCACCATGCGGGCGATGGCATAGTGCCACATATCGCCCCAATGGGTTTGGCGCGAGCCATCGGCCAGGGGTTCGGTCAGGACAGCGTAATCCTGGTTGGCGCCGCCGATCGAGGTGGTGCGGGCCTTGGTCGAGGCGGCATAGTCGGCGACGCCGAAGTGCAGGGACTCATTGCGTTTGGAGGCGGCCGCGATCGCGTGCACGTTCTGCATGCCCAGTGCCGTCTCGACGATCATCTCGAAGCCCACGCGCTTCTTGCGGCCTTTCGCCGTTTCAATCTGTGTACAGAGCATATCGACGGCGTAAACGTCGGAAGCGGTTCCAACCTTGGGGATCATGATGAGATCGAGGCGGTCGGAGGCCTGTTCGAGAACATCGACGACATCGCGGTACATATAGT
>JBOHKD010000299.1:0-2572 GCA_050728895.1 Aestuariivirga sp. | reverse complement strand
GGCTTGCTCGCCGCCCTGCTTGATGATCGCCGCGGTCTCGGCGATGCTTCCGGCGAGCGCCTGCATGCGCGCCATATTGTCGAGAAAGCCCTCGGATTTCACCGATATGGCGGACTGGATGACGCTCATGCGTGGGAACAGTATTGCATTGCTATCTTGCGGTCGAGAGGCTGCTTCCGGAAACAAGGGAAAAGGGATCACCGGTATGAAGAATTTTTTTCGGACTGGCCGGTGCTTTCAATTTCAACCGGAATCCCGGATAGTGCAGCAATGCAATTCGAATTGACGGACGAACAGCGCGCCATACAGGAGACGGCGCGGCGCTTCACGGCGGACGCCATTACGCCAAACGCCGCCATGTGGGACGAAAGGTGCTTCTTCCCGCGCGCCACGGTGAAGGCGGCGGCGGAGTTAGGTTTCGGCGCCATCTGCGTTTCGGAGGAAGCAGGCGGTGCCGGCCTCGGGCGGCTGGAAGCGGCACTCATCATGGAAGCCATGGCCCATGGCTGCCCTTCGACGGCGGCCTTCATCTCGATCACCAACATGACGGCCTGGATGATCGACCGTTTCGGCAGCGCTGGGCTCAAGGCGAAATATTTGCCGTCGCTCGTTACCTCCGACAGGCTGGCGAGCTATTGCCTGACGGAGCCGGGATCGGGCTCGGACGCGGCGGCGTTGAGAACCCGCGCGGTGAAGGATGGCGGCCATTATGTGGTCAGCGGTTCCAAGGCTTTCATTTCCGGGGCCGGCGAGAACGAGCTTTATGTCACCATGGTGCGCACCGGGAAAGAGGGGCCGAAGGGCATTTCCTGCCTGGTTATCGAGAAGGACATGAAAGGCGTCTCCTTCGGCGGGCAGGAGCACAAGCTGGGCTGGCATTCGCAACCCACCGCACAGGTCAATTTCGATTCCGTGCGCGTGCCGGTGGAGAATTTGCTTGGAGCGGAAGGCGAGGGTTTCCGCATCGCCATGCAGGGGCTTGACGGCGGGCGCATCAATATCGCGGCGTGCTCGCTGGGCGGCGCGCAACGCTGCCTCGATGAGGCACTTGCCTATACAAAGGCGCGCAAGCAATTCGGCCAGGCGATCTCGGAACTTCAGGCGACGCAATTCACCCTGGCGGACATGGAGACCGGCGTGCAGGCGGCGCGGGCATTGCTCTATCTCGCCGCCAACAAAGTTACGGCGCGGGCACCCGACGCCACGCGTTTTTCCGCCATGGCCAAGCGATTTGCCACCGACACCTGCATGGGCGTGGCCGACCGGGCGCTGCAACTCCATGGCGGCTACGGCTATCTCAGGGATTTTCCCGTCGAACGCATCTACCGCGATCTCCGGGTGCATTCGATTCTCGAAGGCACCAACGAAATCATGCGGATGATCATCGCGCGCGACATGCTGCGGCAATAATGGACGCCGACGTCATTGTCAGCAAGGAGGGTGCTTGCGGGCGCATCACGCTAAACCGGCCGAAGGCACTCCATGCGCTCACCCTTGGCATGGTCCAAGCGATTATTCATGCCCTGCGGGAATGGGAAGCCGATCCGGAGATTGCCGCCGTCATTATCGATCACAGCGGTGGCCGCGGCTTCTGCGCCGGGGGCGACATTCGCTTGCTGTACGAAGCCTTGCGCGGCGGCGGCGATGTGCTGGAATTTTTCCACACCGAATATCGCATGAACCATCTGCTGTTCACGTTCTCAAAAACGACGGTGTGTTTCATGGACGGCATCGTCATGGGTGGGGGTGCCGGGCTCGCCATGCCGTGCCGCTACCGTGTCGCTACTGAAGAAACAAAATTCGCCATGCCGGAAACAGGCATCGGCCTCTTCCCCGATGTGGGCGGCAGCCGGTTCCTGTCGCATCTGCCGGGGCGTGTAGGAGAATGGCTGGTGCTGACGGGTGCCAGATTGAGTGGGGCGGATTGCCTCGTGCTTGGACTTGCCACACATTATCTGCCGCGTGAGGCCCTGGGCGATGTCAAGGCTGGCATTGCGAAAGCGCCCGACGCAATCGAAACAATTCTGCGTGACGCTTCCGTTGCACCGCCGCCTGGCTCTATCGGCGCGCATCGAGCCTGTGTCGACAAATTGTTCGCAGGCAGTTCTGTCGAAGACATTATCGCGGCGCTGCGAAATGAACCCGGTCCCTGGGCCGCAAGGCAGTTGGCGGAAATCACGGCGCGATCGCCGCGCTCCTGCAAGGTCACACTGCGCGAGTTGGCCCTGGGCAGAAACTTCAAGCGCTTCTCCGATAACATGCGCATGGAATACCGCATCGTTTCGCGTCTTATCGGCAGGACGGATTTTCTCGAAGGTGTCAGGGCTTTCATCATCGACAAGGACAATCGTCCGCGGTGGAATCCGTCACGGTTCGAAGACGTGACTGAAGCGGAGATTGACACCATCTTTGCGCCACTGCCAGAGAATGAAGAATGGACACCGCCGAGGGGAGACTGAACATGGCCGGTTATGAAACGCTGCTGGTGGAAAATCATGGGACTGTGCTGCTGATCCAGCTCAACCGGCCACAGGCGTTGAACGCCATCAACGGGACGCTCACCCGGGAATTG
>JBOHKD010000298.1:0-2580 GCA_050728895.1 Aestuariivirga sp. | reverse complement strand
CTGGTGCAATACCTCGTGCTCGACGATAGCGAATACCAGAACAAGGACTGGGATCATGCGGCGGGAAGGGTGATGTCGCCGCCCTTCCGCAACAAGAAGCACCAGGATTCCCTGTGGGCGGGATTGCAGTCGGGCTCGCTGTCGGTTGTCGCCACGGATCATTGCGCGTTCACGCTGAAACAGAAGCGACTGGGTGCGAAAAACTTCACGCAGATTCCCAACGGCACCGGCGGTCTCGAGGACCGCATGCCGGTGCTGTGGAGTGCCGGTGTCAATACGGGGCGGCTGACCAGGGAAGAGTTCGTCGCCGTCACCTCCGCCAATATCGCGCGTATTCTGAACATCTATCCGAAGAAGGGTGCCATTGCCGTTGGCTCGGATGCCGACATCGTCATCTGGGATCCAAAGGCCACGAAGAAAATCACGGCCCAGAAACAGATGAGCCGCATCGACTATAATGTGTTCGAAGGCTACGAATGCACAGGCGTGCCAAAAACAGTGCTATCGCGCGGCCGCATCGCATGGGAACAAGGCGACATGCGCGCCAAACCCGGCGACGGCGATTTCGTAGCAAGGCAGCCCAATGCGCCGGTGCATGTGGCGAATGCGATCTGGAAAGGTGTGACCGCACCACAGAGCGTAAAGCGGGTGGAGGTTACGCCGTAAGTAGGAAAGACTGAAATTGTCGATCAAACAAAAGTTCAGAGACTGGTACGAGGGAGAATTTGTTCCTTATGAGAACCCACCCGATAGCTCGGTGATAATCATGGGAGGTTACCAGAAACGGCACTGGACTGCGAAATTTGTGCGTGGCCTTGGGGAGTTCTATATGAAGGAATGGAAGTGGATCATAGGCATCCTTCTGACAATTACTGGGCTGGTGATTGGTTTGATAAAATTGCGCTGAGGTGCTCAAAAGTTCTTTGCCGAAGTCCGAACCCCGCACGCGTGGCAGATGAGGGACGGTCGTGAAGCGGAGAGTCGTATTCTCGCCTGAGGCGGGAGTTGACCGCTGAGTATATACTATGTATTTTGCAGGTATATACGGAGTACCGCTATGACCTTCTATGTGAAAGATCCCGCCACCGACAAGGCGGTGCGCCGGCTTGCCAAGCTCAAGGGCAAGACGCTGACCGAGACGATCCGTGAGGCGGTGGAAAAGGAATATCGGGACAGCAAGAAAAAACGGCCGTTACGTGAAAGGCTGGATGAATTGACCGCGCGCTTTAACAAGCTTCCCAAGAGTGGCCTGAAAGCCGACAAAGCATTTTTTGACGAGTTGTCGGGCGACATTTGATGTTTGTCGACGCCTCCGCGGTTATCGCTATCGTTGCCGATGAGCCGGAGCGCTCGGCGCTCTTGGATAAACTGGAATCGGCGCATCGCGTCGTCATATCCCCCGTCGCTGTCTATGAGGCCACGCTGGCATTGGCACGCATTACGCGAGACAATTTGGCGGGCGCCCGTGCCGCCATCAATGATTTCATTATCATGACGGGCGCGATCCTCGTGCCAATCGATGGGACTGTGGGGGAAGCCGCTATCGACGCCTTCGAACGCTTCGGCAAGGGCCGCCATCGCGCGGGTCTCAATATGGGCGATTGCTTTGCCTATGCTTGCGCCAAAATCCATCGTGTACCCCTCTTGTGCAAGGGCGACGATTTCGTCCATACGGACATCCGCATCGCTTGAGGAATTTTATGACTTCCAAGACCAATCTCACCATTAACCCGCAGCGCTTGTGGGACTCGCTGATGGAGACCGCGAAATATGGCGCGACGCCCAAGGGCGGGATCAAGCGGCTCACGGTTTCCGACGAGGATAAAAAAGTCCGCGACTGGTTCAAGGCGGAATGCGAGAAATTGGGCTGCAAGGTCGCAATCGATAGTTGCGGCAACATGTTCGCCACAAGGCTTGGAAAACGCCAGGACCTGCTGCCCATCGCCATGGGTTCGCACCTGGACACACAGCCCACAGGCGGCAAGTTCGATGGCGTGCTGGGCGTGCTTGGCGCGCTTGAGGCGCTGCGCACCATGGTCGATCTCGGTTATGAATCGAATGCGCCCATCATGATCGTCAACTGGACCAACGAGGAGGGCTCGCGCTTTGCGCCCGCCATGCTGTGCTCGGGCGTCTATGCGGGTGTATTCGCAGTCGATTATGCCTACTCGCGCGAGGACCGCGACGGCGTCAAATTCGGCGATGCATTAAAGCGCATCGGTTATCTGGGCAGGGAGCCCGCGGGCTCGCACAAATTCCAGGCGATGTTTGAGCTGCACATCGAGCAGGGGCCTATTCTCGAAGCGGAAGCGAAGATGATCGGCGCCGTTAGCGGCGTCCAGGGCGCGCGCTGGTATGATGTAACGGTGAAGGGCCAGGAATCCCACACGGGGGCCACACCGATGCGCCTGCGCAAGAATGCGCTGCTGGGCGCTTCCCGGATGATCGAGGCCATCGACCGGATCGGCATGCGGTATTTGCCGGGCGTGGCCAGTGTCGGCCTCATTGAAAACCGGCCCAACAGCCGCAATGTGGTGCCGGGCGAGGTGTTCTTCACCGTCGATCTCCGCCATCCCGACG
>JBOHKD010000297.1:0-2580 GCA_050728895.1 Aestuariivirga sp. | reverse complement strand
CATCGGAGATCAATACAAATAAAATTTTAGCGACGGCATAACGGAAGACATCAACACCGAGCTTGCACGTTATCATTCGCTGACCGTAGCCGCCCGCAATGCTTCGTTTCAATTCCGGGGTCCGGGGGTCGATGTGGCCGCCGTGCGCCGGGTGCTCGGGGTCCGCTACATCGTCGATGGCAGCATCCGGAAGGCCGGAACCAATGTCCGCGTGTCCGCCCGGTTAACCGATGCGGAGTCCGGCAAGCAACTTTGGGCGGAACGCTACGACCGCGCCATCGAAGAGGTATTCGAGATCCAGGACGAGGTGGTGCAAACCATCGTCTCGACTCTGGAAGGCCGTTTGGCTGCCGCCGGTGCCGCACGGGTGCGGGCCAAACCAACGGCCAGTTGGGTGGCCTATGACTATTTCCTGCAAGGAAGGGAACTCAGCAATCGCTACAAAATACACGAAGCTGACGGCTTTCTGGCGCGCGCGATCGAACTCGATCCTGGTTATGTCCATGCCTATGCTTGGCGCGCCTCGGCGTTGCTCGCCAAATACTGGTATGACCAGAAGCCGGAGACATTTCAGCAAGCCGTGACATGTGCCGAAAAGGCGCTGTCATTGGACGATTCGGATGCCTGGTGCCATCAGGCCATGGGCCTGATTTCGCTTCACTCAAACAAGCTCGCGCTCGCCGGAATGCATTTTGAGCGGGCCATGGGTCTCAATCCAAACGACGTCAACGTCACCGCCGACTATGCCGGCTGGCTTGGCTATATGGGGCGGTTTGACGAAGCTTTGCGATACTTGGATATGGCGATGCAGCGCGATCCTTTTCCGCCGAACTGGATGTGGGAGATACGCGGCACGGTGCTCCTTCTATCCAAGCGCCATGAGGAAGCCATCGGCGCGTTCCACAAGGCGCCCATCGAAAATTTCTTTACGCACGCATTGCTGGCGGCGGCCTATGCCTGGGCGGGGCAGATGGAGAATGCGCGCCGCGAACTTTTCCTGGCGCGTCAAGGCAGGGAAGATACACTGTTCTCCCTCATGGCAGGGCTTCCCTGTTCCGACGACGACCACCGCAATCACATCCTGGATGGCCTGCGCATGGCGGGGCTGCCCGGGCAATTCCCGAATAGGGAGGATGACAAACCCTCCATCGCGGTACTCCCCTTCGTCAATCTCGGCAACGACCCGGAGCAACAGTATTTCGCCGATGGGCTGACCGAAGACCTGATCACCGACTTGTCGAAAATGCCGGGCTTCTTCGTCATTGCCGCCCATTCGGCTTTTAAATATCGCGGTGCCGCGGCGGAGGCGGCAGGCGCGGCGCGCGAGCTTGGCGTGCGGTATGTGGCGCAAGGCAGCATACGTCGGGTGAATGATCGTCTGCGCCTCAACGCCCAGCTTGTCGATACGATCTCGGGTGCTGTTCTGTGGGCCGACCGCTTTGACCGGAATTTTGCCGAAATCTACGGCCTTCAAGGTGAGATTGCCGGGAAGATCGCGCAAGCCATTATCGGACCGCAGCAATCCGCCGTTCAGGCCGAGCGGTACAAATCGCCGAGTCTTGAAGCCTTCGATCTTTGCATGAAAGGCCGCGATGAATTTCGCCATTCCGACGAATCGGGAACCAGGGTCCGCCCCCTGTTCGAGCGCGTCATTGAACTCGATCCCTCCTATTCGGAAGCCTACCGCTGGCTGGCCTTGGGCGAAAGCCTGTCCTGGCTGCATTTTGGCCAGCCGATGCACCCGGCGCGCGAAGATTCCCTCGCCAACGCGCGGAAGGCGGTCGAGCTTGATCCCTCGGATTCGGCGGCCCATGGGATTCTTGGATTTATCGTTATGAATGAGCGAAAACTGGATGAGTCTGCGGCGGAATTTGAGACCGCGTTGCGCCTCAATCCGAACGATGCCGACGCCTGGAACATGCTTTCGGACCTTCGGGTGATGGAAGGCAAGGGCCGGGAAGCCGTCGAGTGCAGCGAACGGTCTTTGCAGCTCAATCCGCATCCTCTTGCGTTTTATTTTTGGCTGCACGGTCAGGCGCAGTTCGCGGCGGGCGACTATGAAGCCGCCGTGAAGACGTTGCGCCGGGAAGAGACCTATCGCACCGGTTCGCGCCGCATTCTCGCCGCCGCGCTGGCGATGCTGGGCCGGATGGATGAGGCGCGGGATGAAGGGCGGCTGTTCATGGCGGGCAACCCTCATTTCAGAATTTCCTATTGGGTTGAAACCCAGCCGTTTCGCGATTTGAAAATGCGGGATCGTTTCGTTGACGCCTATCGGCTCGCCGGATTGCCGGAATAGGCAAGAGGCTTTGCGAAGCGCTTGGGCTTAAGTTACAAGCGCCGCCCATGACTGCCCTTCCGCCGCAAAAACTCGACCGCATCATCCAGCGCTTTGCCACGGTGGAACACGGGCTCTCATCGGGCACCACGGGCGATGCCTTCGTCAAGCTCGCGCGCGAATATGCCGAACTCGAACCCACCGCGCGCGCGGCTCTGGCGCTGAAGAAAGCCTATGCCGACAGGCTGGATGTCGACGAGATGCGGAAAGCCGGAGGCGAACTGGCCGAAATGGCCGAAGCC